>JAURMY010000342.1 GCA_030830465.1 Alphaproteobacteria bacterium | reverse complement strand
GCAGGGGATGCCGGCGGCGCGGGCGGATTTCAGGCCGTTCCGGCTGTCTTCCAGCGCGAGGCAGGCTTTGCCCTGCAAATCAAGCCCGTGAAGTGCCAGTTGAAAGACATCCGGCGCCGGTTTCTTGGCCTTGACCATATCGCCGGCCGCGATCACTTCGAAAACCTCCTGCGCCGGCACGCCCATCGCGGCGCGGATCAACGCGTCCACATTCGGCACATTGGTGGTGGTGGCCACCGCCAGTCGCAAGCCATTGGATGTTGCATCCGCGATCAGGCTGGCAATACCGGGGCGCAGCGGCACCGAGCCTGTGGCGATCAATTCGCCATAGCGTGTGGTTTTGCGTTTGTGGATGTCGGCGACGGGGATATCCGCCGGGTCGATTTGCAGGTGGCTGGCCGCATATTCGCGCATCCGTTCCTTGCCGCCGGTGGTTTTCAGAAGCACCCGGTAAAGGTCGCGCGACCAGTGCCAGTCAAGGCCGAATTCAGGGAAAGTATCGTTGAACGCCTGGCGATGCGCCTCTTCGGTTTCGGCCAGGGTGCCGTCGACATCAAAGATCAGGGCTTTGAACATGTTATTTGGCCCGGGCCGCCTCGGCGGCGTCGCGAATGGCGCGGATATTGGCGCCATAAGGGGCCGGATTGGCAACTGAGCCGCCCTTGAACACGGCCGATCCCGCGACAAGGACATCCGCCCCCGCCGCTGCGACAAGCGGCGCGGTTTCGGGTGTCACGCCGCCGTCAATCTGGATATGGATCGGCCGGTCCCCGATCATCGCCCTGATCTTGCGGGTTTTTTCGATGCCGGAATGGATGAATTTCTGCCCGCCGAAACCGGGGTTCACGGTCATCACCAGAACCATGTCACACAGGTCCAGAATGTCGCTGATCGCCTCGGCAGGGGTGCCGGGGTTCAATGATACGCCAGCCTTTTTGCCGGTGGCGCGGATCGCTTGCAGGGTGCGGTGAATATGCGGCCCCGCCTCCAGATGGGCGGTGATCATATCGGCACCGGCATTGGCATAAGCGTCAATATATGGATCGACCGGCGCGATCATCAAATGCACGTCCATGAAGGTTTTCACATGCGGGCGGAAGGCGGCAACGGCTTGTGGGCCGAAGGTCAGGTTCGGCACGAAATGCCCGTCCATCACATCCACATGGACCCAGTCAGCGCCCTGCGCCTCGATGGCCTGAATCTCCTGACCGAAATTGGCGAAATCAGCAGACAGGATCGAAGGGGCGATCTTGATGGAACGGTCAAAACTCATGGCGTCTTCCTTATCTGGGGGCGTCGGGCGGGGTGGTCCCCGCCCGATCTTGACTTAAGCGGCCGAATTGATCCTGAGCGCCTCGCGCCAGCCGGGGTAGAGCTTGTCTGCATCGCCGGGGAAGCTTTCGAACGCGCGGGCGAATTCCTTGTGCTCTTTGGCAAACTCGACCGGATTTGCGCCTTCTTTCCAGCACTGCTCGGCCTGACGCAGGGATTTCGCGCCCGAAGGTGCGCCGTCAATATGGCCGAAAGCACCGCCGCCCGCCGTCAGGATCAGGTTGCTGTGGCCGAGGTTTTCAAAGAACCCCGGCATCCGAAGCGCGTTCATGCCGCCCGAAATGATCGGTGTGGTCGCGCCCATGCCTTCCCATTCCTGGTGGAAATAGGGGCCGTCGGCACTGTCATCCGTAATCATATAGGCCATCAGCTTGTCGGCGGCCTCACCTTCCATCTTGCCAAAGCCCATGGTGCCGGTGTGGATGCCGCTGGCCCCCTGCATCCGTGCCATTTTCGACAGCACGAAAGCGGTATAACCGCGCTTGGTCTGTGGCGAGGTGACAGCCCCGTGGCCCGCACGGTGATAATGCAGGTACTGGTTGGGGAAGGTCCGCCGCGCCGTGGTGATCGCCGCCGGGCCGGTCACATAGCCATCAACCAGAAACGCGACGTGATCCGCGTTTTCCTTGAAGGTCTCCAGGATAAACTCGCCCCGCGCCACCATTTCATAGTGATCATCAGCGGTGATATTGGCCGAGAACAGTTTGGCCTCGCCGGTTTCATCCTGCGCGCGGCGCATCGCGTCTGCGACCAGCGGGATGGTTTCCTTCAGCGGCGCAAACAACTGGTTGCCCTGCGGTTCATCATTCTTGATGAAATCGCCGCCGCGCCAGAAGTCATAGCAGGCATCGGCAAAAGGCTGCGGTCGCAGGCCCAGCTTCGGCTTGATAATGGTGCCGACAATAAAGCCGCCATTGACCACCGGGCGGCGCAGAACCCGCCACAGGTCGCTGATCGTGGTGGACGGGCCGTCAAACAGACGCAGGAAATTCGGCGGCACGTAAAAATCATGCATCTTGGCATATTCGACGTCGCCCATGCCCTGATTGTTGCCAATTGCCAGCGTCAGGAACGAACAGATCATCGCGCGGCCGTCGGTGATATTGCGATCAAACAGTTCCACCGGATAGGCGATTTTCATCAGTTCTTTGGCCGGATCAATCTCATAAACCAGCGCATCGACGCCACGGGTGAAATCGTCTGTCGTGGACACGGCTACGTTGGTACCGGTCGAGCTTTCGGCGGCGAAATGGGCGGCTGTTTCCAAATATCCGCCAAATCCGGGCTTGGGTTTCATGATATAAGCGACGAGAACGTGCTTGCCTTCTTTGATAAGATCGGCTTCTTTCAGGCTGAGATCCGCATAGCGGTCTGACTGGTCCATGGTATCCTCCTTGGGTTGGTTATTCAGAACGGCACATGGTCTGTGAGAGGGGCATGTGCCGTTCTTTTTTGGTTATCCGAGTGTTCCGTCCGTATAGCGCTTCGCCATGTCATCCAGCGGGATGACCTTGATCTTGCTGCCGTTTCCGGCGGTGCCGAACCGTTCCAGACGATCCTTGCACAGGGCCTCCATCGCCGCCGTTGCCGGGATCATGAATTTGCGCATGTCAAATTCTGTCGGCTTTTCGGTGGCCACTTTGCGGAACTGGCCGGTGATCGCCATCCGGCAGTCGGTGTCGATATTGACCTTGCGCACGCCGGACCGGATGCCGCGTTCGATTTCCTCGACCGGTACGCCATAGGTCTGGGGCATCTCGCCGCCGTATTTGTTGATGATGTCCTGCAAATCCTGCGGCACACTGGAGGAGCCATGCATCACCAGATGGGTGTTCGGCAGTTTCTTGTGGATCGCCTCGATCACATTCATCGCCAGAATATCACCGGTTGGTTTGCGGCTGAACTTATAGGCCCCGTGGCTGGTGCCACAGGCGATTGCCAGCGCGTCAACCTTGGTTTTGGCAACGAAATCGACGGCCTGATCGGGGTCGGTCAACAGGGCGTCCATGCCCAGCTTGCCCTCAGCGCCCGAGCCATCCTCTTTCGCCGCTTCGCCGGTTTCCAGGCTGCCCAGCACGCCAAGTTCACCCTCAACCGAGGCACCGACCCAATGGGCCATACGGGCGACCCGCTCGGTAATATCGACGTTATAGTCATAAGACGCCGGGGTTTTCATGTCGGCCTTCAAGCTGCCATCCATCATCACGCTGGTAAAACCGTGGCGGATCGCGGACAGGCAAGTCGCCTCGTTGTTGCCGTGATCCTGATGCATGCACAAAGGCACATCGGGGAACATTTCCGCCAGCGCCTGGATCATGTGGCGCAGCATGATGTCACCGGCATAGGACCGTGCGCCGCGGCTGGCCTGAATGATGACCGGCGCGTCGACCGAGGCCGCCGCCCGCATGATCGCCAGACCCTGCTCCATATTGTTGATGTTGAACGCGGGCACCCCATAGGAATGTTCCGCCGCGTGATCCAGCAATTGCCTGAGTGTTATCAATGCCATTCTGTTATCTCCCTTATGCCGCTTTGGCGCGGTCAAGCGCCGCAATTCCCGGCAATTCCTTGCCTTCCAACCATTCCAGAAACGCCCCGCCGGCGCTGGACACATAGGTGAAATCGTCCGCCACCCCGGCCATGTTCAGCGCCGCTACGGTATCGCCGCCGCCCGCCACCGATGTCACCAGCCCGGAACGTGTCAGTTCCGCCGCCTCAAGCGCCAATTGCCGGGTTGCCTGATCAAACGGCCGGATTT
>JAURMY010000341.1 GCA_030830465.1 Alphaproteobacteria bacterium | reverse complement strand
TGCTTCCGGCGATCGGCCGTGCCCTGCCTGCCATGGTGCTGCCGGTCATTATCGTCGGCGGGATCGTTTTGGGCTGGATGACACCGACCGAAGCCGCAGCCGTTGCGGTCATTGTCGCGGCCCTTGCTGCGATGTTCTACGAGGGGCTGAAACTTGAAGACGTGCTGGAAAGCCTTCGCCGCACCGCGATGTTGACTGGATCGATCTTCATGGTGCTGTGCGCGATTGCCGCCTTTGGGCATCTGGCATCTCTGGAAAGAATACCACAGGCGATCTCTGGTTTGATAACCGAGATGGGATTGGGCCCTGTCGGATTCATGCTGGCGATGAACTTTGTGTTCGTCTTGGCGGGCATGTTCCTGGACATTACAATGGCGCTGGCACTTCTTGTGCCGCTGCTGGCCCCGGTCGCGCTGGCGCAGGGTGCTGACCCGGTGCATCTGGGCATTGTCATCTGTTTCAACCTGACCGTCGGGCTGGTGTCGCCGCCGATGGGCGGGTGCCTGCTGATCGTGTCGACTGTCACCGGTCTGAATTACTGGGCCCTGGCCCGCGCGGTCATTCCGTTTGTCGTCGTCGAAATTTTTGTCCTTGGGGTTCTCGTCTTCGTGCCCGAGATCAGCCTGATCTTGCCGCGTGCGATGGGGCTCTGGAACTAAACCGAACGGCCCAGGATGGGCCAAACAGAGGAGGAAGTACAAATGTCGTTCAACAAATTCATAGGGGTCGCCAGCCTATCATTGGCCCTTGCGATGGCCGCACCCGTGGCGGCGCAAACCGTCAAGATCGCACTTGATTCCGCGAAAGACCTTGAAAACTCGGGCTCTTATGTCTGGGCGCACGCCTTCTCGGAATATCTGAACGCCCATGGCATGCAGGCCGAGGAATTCGAGCGGGGGGCACTGGGCGGCGAGGCCGAGAAAATGGACCAGATCCAGCAGGGCCTGCTGGAGGTTTCAATGTCCGACACCAAGGGTGTTGGCAAGCTTGACGGAAATATCATTCCGCTGACACTGCCCTATCTCTTCCCTGATTGGGCGTCCGCCGATCGCGGACTTGCCAATGGCATGATGGACCGGATCAACGCCGGCACGACGCAGCAGGGCGTGCGGGTGATCGCGGTTGCCGCGCTCGGCTCGGCGGCAGGTATTTTCAACACCAAACACCCCGTACACAGCGCCGCTGACATGGCTGACCTGCGGATGCGTGCGCTTGATGACAACCAGATCGGGGTTTACAAGCTTTGGGGGACGAACGGCACGATCGTTGCATGGGATGAAGTCCCCAACGCTCTGCAAACCGGCATCGCAGACGGGTATCTGAACCCGCCGATGGTGCCCATCATGTTCGGCCATACCGGCTTTATCAAGTATTTCACCGACGCCAAAATCGGACTGGGAAGCCGCACTGCGGTGGTTTCCGAAGACTGGTTCCAGGGGCTTTCCGCTGAGCAGCAGCAGATCGTTCTGGACGCTGCCGCGGCGGCAACCGCAACCAACCGTGCATGGCTGGAAACCCGTTCGGCCGAGCTGGACAAGCTGCGTGAAGCCGGCATCGAAGTGACCGAATTGACCCCTGAAGCCTGGGCCGAGTTCAAGGCGCTGAGCAAACCATTGCACAACATGGTGCCGCTGCCCGAGGGCTCGCTGGCGGCATGGCAAGCTGCGATCGGGGAATAAGACCATGCGCGCGGCGGCAGTAACACTTGATCGCATATCGGCATTTGTGAATGCCATCGCCCTCTGGGGGGCGGTGGCGTCGGTTGCGGCTCTTGTGTTTATTGCGGGATGGCAGGCCGCCGCGCGCTATATTCTGGATCAACCGCCCTCCTGGACCGAGGAAATGGCCCGCTTCCTGATGGTCTGGGCCGGCTTGTTGGGCGCGTCTTGCGCGTTCCGGGCCAATGCGGACCCCTCGCTGTTTCCCGCCGCGCGCGCGCGGACCGACCGGTTCGGCCGTGTCCTCGGCGCGGTCCGGGCGGTCGGTGCGCTGGTCTTTATCTCGCCGATCCTGTGGTATTGCGTGTTTGGTCTGAACGGACAGGTCCGCACGGGCTATATCGCGCGCAATGCCAAACAGCTCGCCGAAACCGTGGATGTGCCGATGTCGGTCTTTGCGATGGCGATCCCAATCGGCTTTGGCTTGATCCTTGTTCATGCACTTGCGCATCTGACAAATCAGTTTTCGTCTGGAGACGACGCATGAAACTGCTGCTGGCCGCGCTGTCCAACGAATCCAACACATTTTCGCCAATCCCAGCTGGCCGTCAGTCCTTTGCGGCCAAGCTGATTTCGACCACGCCGACCGCAGTGCCGCCTGTGCCCTGCACCATGCCCCTGCATATCTGGCGGCAATCAGGTGAGGCACAGGGCTGGCAGGTTGTTGACAGCCTTGCCGCATGGGCGCAGCCCGCCGGCCTGGTCAGCCGCACCGCTTATGAGGAATTTCGCGATACGATCCTGGCCGACATTGCCCGCGAACGGCCCGATATTGTCATGCTGTCGATGCACGGCGCGATGGTGGCGGACGGCTATGACGATTGCGAGGGCGATCTGATGACGCGTGCGCGCGACATCCTGGGCCCCGATGCGATCATCTCGCTTGAAATTGATCCGCATTGCCACCTGACAGCTGCAATGCTGGCCGCCGCAACGCTGATTGTTTGCTTCAAGGAATACCCACATACGGATATTCCCGAGCGGGCGCATGACCTCTTTGCGCTCACGCTTGATGCCGCGATGGGCCGGACACGTCCGGTGATGCGGGATTACGATTGCCGGATGATTTCGATGTATCCTACCCAAGGGCCGGTGATGCGGGCCTTTGTTGACGACATGAGGGCCGCTGAAGGACAGGGCGGCATCCTGTCACTGTCGCTTGCGCATGGATTTCCTTATGGCGATACCGCCGTGACCGGAACGCGGATGCTGGCCATTGCCGATGGCGATGCGGAAACCGCCACCCGCACCGCACAGGAATGGGGCCAGCGGCTCTGGCACAACCGGGAAAGCCTGCGCCTGCATTGGCCGGACATCACCACCGCGCTTGACCGGGCAGAAGCGGCGGCCGCGCACCCGGTCGTGCTGG
>JAURMY010000340.1 GCA_030830465.1 Alphaproteobacteria bacterium | reverse complement strand
TAGACCAGCATCGTCGCCATATCGGGCGCAATCATGCCCGAACCTTTGGCGAAGCCGGCGATTTTGACCGGCTTGCCGTCAATCTCAACCGTCAGGGAACTGGCCTTGGGGAAAGTGTCTGTCGTCATGATCGCCCGCGCTGCCGGTTCGGCATTTTCCGGGGCCAGTCCGTCCTTAAGCTGGCCGACAACATTGACGATCCGGTCATATGGCAGGGGTTGGCCGATCACGCCCGTTGAAGCGCTGAAAACATGCCCCTTGGGCAGGCTCAGCGCGCCGGCAACGGCACCGGTGACTGCTTCGACCGCTTCGCGACCGACGCCGCCGGTAAAGGCGTTTGAATTGCCCGAATTGGCAATGATCGCAAAACCCTTGGCACCGGCACCCTTGGCGGCGATTTCCGCCAACTTGGCCTGACAATCCAGAACCGGGGCCGACCGCGTGCTTGACCGTGTGAACACCCCGGCCACCGAACTGCCCGGCGCGATCAGGGCCAGCATCACGTCCAGACGTCCGGGTTTCTTCACCGCAGCCTCAGCAGCAGCGAATTTGACGCCGTCAATAACCGGCAGGGCCGGAAATCCGCCCGCAGGGGCCAAAGGCGAAACCATCGAGGCCGGCGCGGCGGCGGGTGCTTTTACGTCCGACGTTTTCTTCAGCTTCCTTTTCAGCTTATCCAGCTTGGATTTCAGCGCCCCCACTTCCTTTTTTGGGGCTTTCTTGCCGCTTTTGTCCTTTGATTTCTTGGCCACGTCGACGCTCCGCAGAGTTGGGGAAATTATTTGTCAAACAGTGATACATCGCGAATGGCTGCGGGATCAACAACCACGTCAGACCGCGTGATTGTGGCGGCTTTGGTCAGTCTTTCCAGCTCTGCCTCTACATTCGCCTGCTGCAATTCCATCGTCAGATCAGGGCGCACCTGATCCAGTGTCGGGATCGCCTGATTGCGGATTTCGTTCAGCCGAACCACATGCCAGCCGAACTGAGTTTTCACTGGTTGCGAGATTTCGCCGACACCCAGCGACATCACCGCAGCCTCAAATTCCGGCACCATGGCGCCTTTGCCAAACCAGCCCAGTTCACCGCCATTCGGGCCGGACGGGCCGGTCGATTTTTCCTTGGCCATGGTGGCAAAATCGGCGCCGTCCTGAAGCAGTTTGATGATCTCTTTGGCCTCATCCTCGGTTTTTACCAGAATATGCGAGGCGTTGTATTCCTGATCCGGCACTGCGGAATCGTATTTTTCATCATAGGCGGTTTTCAGGTCTTCCTCGGTCACCGGATGTTCCGACAGGCGCGCCAGCATTTCGGCGGCCAAAAAGGCGCGGTTTTCGTTTTCCAGGCCAAGCGAGGTGCGCAGATCAATATTGGCCTTGATCGCATCCATCAGCACGGTTTGCTGGATCAACTGTTCGACGATCCCGTTCAGCAAAACCTCGTCCGGCAGGCTTTGATACTGATCCGGCAGGCGGCCGCGCAGGGCGATCACATGGCCAAGGGTGATGTCGGTGCCGTTGACCGTGGCCAGAACGGTTTTCGCCGTCGGCGCGTCTTCCGCGAAAGCGCCCAGTGCCAGGGTGGCGGCGACGCTGGCCGCCGCGATCAGTGTGGTGGTGAATTTCATGGGTTTCTCCTTGGTCGGGTGCGGTAAAATGTGCCCGAATGTCCATATCTTATGGCTGCAAATCCGTGGTGACGTTGACACCTGACAAGCATCCCCTTACATGCCAGTTGTCGTTGTGAAACCTGCGGCCGATGCCTGTGTCAGCGCCTTCATTAGGGCCGCGCCGGGGCAGTGGCAAGGCAAGGCTGTTCACGATTTTGATTTTCCCGCCAATTCCGGCGGGTTAAAAATTACGGAGCCGCTATGCTGGGTTTTGGAACCATCGCCAAAAAGATTTTTGGCACACCGAATGATCGAAAGATCAAGTCGACCCAGCCCCTGGTGGACAAGATCAACGCGCTGGAACCTGAATTCAAAGCCCTGAGCGATGAACAGATCAAGGCCAAGACCGCAGAGTTCCGCAAACGGCACGAGGCCGGTGAAACCCTCGATGATCTTTTGCCGGAAGCCTTTGCAAACGCACGTGAAGCGGCGGTTCGCGCCCTTGGCCTGCGGCCCTTTGATGTACAGTTGATGGGCGGGATTTTCCTGCATCAGGGCAATATTTCCGAAATGAAAACCGGTGAGGGTAAAACCCTGATGGCGACCCTGCCGGTGTACCTGAACGCGATCCCCGGCAAGGGCGTTCATGTGGTCACGGTCAACGACTATCTGGCGCGGCGCGATGCGGAATGGATGGATCAGGTCTATTCCTTCCTTGGCCTGACCACCGGCGTTGTGGTGCCCGGCCAGAATGACGAAGACAAGAAAGAGGCCTATCTGTGTGACGTGACCTACGCCACCAACAACGAACTGGGCTTTGATTATCTGCGCGACAACATGAAATCCGAACTGTCGGACATGTACCAGCGCGATCACTTCTTTGCGATTGTGGACGAGGTCGACTCGATCCTGATCGACGAGGCGCGTACGCCCCTGATCATTTCCGGCCCGTCACAGGACCGGAGCGAGCTTTATGTCTCGATCGACAAGATGATCCCCGATGTTCAGCCCGAACATTACAAGCTGGATGAAAAGACCCGCTCGGTGACCTATACGGATGAAGGCAACGATTTCATCGAACAGCGCCTGCATGCCGCCGGTCTGTTGAATGCCGACGCCACGCTTTATGATCCGGAAAGCACAACGCTGGTGCACCACGTCACCCAGGCATTGCGGGCCCATATCCTGTTCAAGCGCGACAAGGACTATATCGTTCGCAATGACGAAGTGGTTCTGATCGACGAATTCACCGGCCGCATGATGGCCGGGCGGCGGCTGTCGGACGGGTTGCATCAGGCGATCGAAGCCAAGGAAGGCTGCAAGATTCAGCCGGAAAACGTGACTTTGGCCTCGGTGACGTTCCAGAACTATTTCCGGCTTTACTCCAAGCTGGCCGGGATGACCGGCACCGCCCAGACCGAAGCCGAGGAATTCATGGAAATCTACAAGCTGGGCGTGGTCGAGGTACCGACCAACAGACCGGTTGCCCGTGTTGATGACCATGATGCGGTGTACCGCACCGCCCGGGAAAAATTCGAAGCGATCGTGAAAACGATCCGCGAGGCGCATGAAAAGGGTCAGCCGATCCTGGTCGGCACCACCTCGATTGAAAAGTCAGAGGTTCTGTCGAAAATGCTGAAGGACGCGGATATTCCGCATAACGTCCTGAACGCGCGGCACCACGAACAAGAGGCGCAGATCGTTGCCGATGCCGGTAAGCTGGGCACGGTGACCATCGCCACCAACATGGCCGGTCGCGGCACCGACATTCAGCTTGGCGGCAATGTCGAAATGAAAGCCATGGCTGAAATCGAGGCCAACCCGGATGCCGACCCGGCGGAGATCCGCAAACGGGTCGAGGCGGAACATGCCGCCGAAAAGGCCAAGGTGATCGCGGCGGGCGGTCTTTACGTTCTGGCAACGGAACGCCACGAAAGCCGCCGGATCGACAACCAGTTGCGCGGCCGTTCGGGCCGGCAGGGCGATCCGGGACGGTCCTCGTTCTATCTGTCGCTTGAGGATGACCTGATGCGGATCTTCGGGTCCGAGCGGCTGGACAAGGTTTTGTCCACCCTTGGCATGAATGAGGGCGAGGCAATCATCCATCCCTGGGTCAACAAATCGCTGGAAAAGGCGCAGGCCAAGGTCGAAGGCCGCAACTTTGACATCCGCAAGCACCTGCTGAAATATGACGATGTGATGAACGACCAGCGCAAGGCGATCTTTGGCCAGCGCCGCGAAATCATGGAGGCGGCGGATCTGTCCGACGTGATCCAGGACATGCGCCATCAGGTCATCGACGATCTGGTTGATCTGCACATGCCGCCGAAATCCTATTCCGACCAATGGACGATGGACGGTCTTTATGCCGACGTGATGCGCTATTTGGGTGTCGATGTGCCGGTGATCGCCTGGGGCGATGAAGAGGGCGTTGACGACCACGAAGTGCGCGAGCGTCTTTATAAGGCAAGCGATGAGTTCATGGCGCAAAAGGCCGTGGCCTTTGGCCCGGAAAATATGCGCATGATCGAAAAATCCCTTTTGCTACAGACGATTGACGCGAAATGGCGGGAACATCTGGTGACGCTGGAACATCTGCGCAGCGTTGTCGGGTTCCGCGGATATGCCCAGCGCGATCCGTTGAACGAGTACAAATCCGAAGGTTTCGGCCTGTTTGAAAACCTGCTGAACACGTTGCGCACCGAAGTGTCGGAGCAACTGTCGCGCATCCGCCCG
Source organism: Alphaproteobacteria bacterium (assembly GCA_030830465.1). Next base: position 14,947 of record JAURMY010000340.1, on the reverse strand, counting down.
CTGACCGAAGAGGAACAGCGCCAGATGATCGAGCAGGCGATGGCACAACAGCAAAAAGTGACAGCGCCCGCCGTCGCGGTTTCGAAAGAACCCGAAGCGGACCCGGAGCCGGGCCAACCGCTGGCCGGTTTTGACGAAAATGATCCTTCAACCTGGGGCAATCCGGGCCGCAATCAGGCTTGTCCCTGCGGATCCGGCAAAAAGTTCAAACATTGCCACGGCGCGGCCTGAGCGGCCGCTTTTTCGCCGCTTTTCAAATCTGTGGCCGCGCCCGACCCGGCGCGGCTGTGGTTTCCCGTTTGATTACAGGGCCTTATCCCCAGAATTCCCCGGGCTTCGTTTTGGTTGCCGGGCACAACCCTTTCAATGCTGCGCCGCAAGTCCCTAAAATTGTCATTTCATGACGCCAGTTTGGCCACATTTCTGAAAGCATACTGCGCTATCGGATTTTTGACCGGCGGAGGCTGACGTGAAAATTGCAGAGCGAATGGGTTTGGTTTACACGGCGCTGTTTCTGACAGTGTCTGTCGCCGTGATCACGCATAACTCTGAAGCGATGATGGCGGCCTTTCGGGGTGAAAGCGATGCGCTGGCTGTGGACGACATCTTTACCGTCCGCAATCCCGAAAACCAGCGGCTTATGGTGTTGGCCAATGATGTGGGCGCCAACCGCGTTGCCAACACGGCCATCGCCCTGAAATCCCAACCCGCCTGTGGCAAGGTGGTCCAGTCCGGCGGCAGCTTTGTCTATTCAGACGCCGTGAACTGCACCTCAAATCAAAGTTTTTACTATTGCATCAACACCGGTAAAACCTGTTCCCCAGCCAAGGTTATCCTGCGCCTGACCGAGATGAAACCGGCGACCGACACGATTGCCGAAGGCCCTGCGGTCAAGGTCGAAGATATGTCGGCGCAACTGACGATCAACAGCAAGGATCTTGAGATCACCAATGTCCGGCTGGGTAAAACCGCGCGGGTTGAACAGACGGAAATCGCGACATCAGGCATGAAGCTGGCAAAGGTCGCCGCTGACACCACAATTACCTTTATGCGCCCCGCCGCACCTGTGCGCAGTGCCGCCGTGACCGGCCGTTTTGACATTGAAACAACCGGCGCGTTCGGCCGCAACGACGACGAAACGCCAATGGTCGAAATCGCCGCCACAACCGACACGCTGGCAGACACAACACCGGCCATTGCCGAGGCGGCGGTTGCCTTGCCGCAATTGCCGTCGGACTTGACCCTGCCGGGCTTTGCACCGGTTGAGCGGAAAACACTGGTGTCGCATCTTGCGGGCATCGACCTGTCAACGCCGGTGAACGAAACCCACGACATCTTTGACCAAAGCCCGTTTGGTACAGATTGCACTGCCGGACTTACGGCCAGTCCTTTGAATGATGGGATTGTCGCCCTGTCGATTTCGGCGCCCTGCCACCCGAATTCCCGCGTGGAAATCAGCCATGGCAAGCTGAAATTCGCGATGCTGACCGGCCATACCGGCAACATCTCGGTCGATGTTCCGGCGCTGGAACAAAATGCCCTGTTCATGGTGACCTTTGCCGACGGAACCCGCCTGAAGGCCGGGGTCAAGGTCAAAGGTCTGGACGGTTTGGAACGTGTCGCCGTTCAGTGGGTCGGCCCCTACCGGATGTCCCTTCATGCGTTTGAGTTTGGCGCCGGTCAAAATCGCCGTGGCCATATCTGGAACGGTCAGGCAAGCTCGCCGGATCAATCCCTGCATTTCGGCGGCGGCTATACCGTGACCCTTGGCGACCCCATGGCCGATCATCCGGTACAGGCACAGATATATACGCTGCCGCTGATCAAGAATGACAAAACCGGCGTGGTGCGGTTTGTGGTCGATGTGGCCGGCACCGGCGCGACCTGCGCCCAAAAGGGTGTCGTTCACAGCATTCACGCGCGCAACGGACGCCTTGTCGGCGCATCCGGCCTGCAATTCAACATGCCGGGCTGCGACGAACCCGAGCAAAACATTGTGTTGAATAATGTCGCCCGAGACCTGATTATCGCCGGGAACTGACCTACGGCAAACGTGTGAATGGGTGGATTTCTTCAAGGCTTTATTGCTGCCGCTGCCCTGTCTTTCGGATTGGGCGCAACGCCGGTATTCGCGCAAACGGTTACCCTGAAATCCGCCGATGGCTCGGTCACCCTAAGCGGCGAATTGCTGGGCTATGACGGTGAGTTTTACCGCCTGAAAACCATATATGGCGAAATGGTCCTGAATGCCCTGACCGTGACTTGCCAAGGACTGTCCTGTCCCGATCCCGGCCAATATGCCGCTGATATCACGATTTCAGGCGCTCGCGACATCGGCGCCCGGTTGCTGCCCCGGCTGCTGGAGGATTTCGCCTTTGTCAGTGGCGAAACCGCCCTGCGCGTCGATCACGGCACCGCGGGCTGGACCTATTTCATTTCGGACGCGGCACAGGTGCCGGTGGCCCGCATTCAAACCGACCTGACAAATACGGCCGCTGGCTTTGATGCGTTGCTGCACGAAAAGGCCGACTTTGTCTTGGCCACCCGCAAAGCGACCGAGGAAGAAAGCCGCGCCATTCTTGATGCCGGTCTTGGCGATCTTTCAAACCCGTATCGCAAGCAAATTCTGGCGCTGGACGGGTTGATTTTCGTGGTGTCCAAACAAAATCCTGTCTCCGCGATCACGCTCGGCCAGGCGGCTGATATTTTCAGCGGCAAGATCGTCAACTGGTCGGCCTTGGGCGGCATCGACGCGCCGATCGAGCGGTTTGTCCGAAATATCGGCTCGGATTTTCTGGTGGATTTTCAGGCCACGGTTTTTGCCGACCGGGATGATAGTATCCTGACCTTTGATGCCGTTTTTAACACGAATGACGCCCTGTCCGACGCCGTTGCCAACAATCCTTTTGCCATTGGCGCGACAACCTTTTCGGCCTTGCGCAATGCCAAACCGCTGGCGGTACAGGGGGAATGCGGCATTCGCACGCGCCCTTCGGTCTTTGCGCTGCAATCAGAGGATTATCCGCTGACGCGGCGGCTTTATCTGTACTCGGCCAAAAGGCGGCACCCGGTTTTTGCCCGTGCGCTTTTGGCCTGGTTCGAAACCGAGGCGGGGCAACAGGCGGTGGGCCATGACGGATATGTTTCGCTCTATCCAAAGGCGATACCGCTTTCAGATCAACAAGACCGGCTGTCAAATGCGGTTCTGGCGGCGGGTGGGGATATCGACCTTGATCAGGTGCAGGGCTTTGTGCGGAATTTTATCGGCGCGGCGCGGCTTTCGACCACATTCCGGTTTTTTGATAACTCAACCGAAATGGATTCGCGTTCTGAGCGGAATATAGTGGAGCTGGCCAGGCGGATCGAACAAGGCGACTTTGACGGTCACGAACTGATCGTCGCCGGGTTTTCCGATATGCAAGGCGGGGCGGAAGGCAACCGGCGGATCTCGCGCCAGCGGGCCGAACAGGTGGCCGCCCGGATCAGAAAAGCCGCCAGCCGGGCCGACCTGGCGCGCCTGAAAATCCGCGTTCTGGGCTTGGGCGAGGTGTCGCCGCTGGCATGCGACGACACGGCGCTGGGCCGGTTCACCAACCGGCGGGTCGAGGTCTGGGTGAAATAGCGGCCGCCGGTTACAACAACCCTTCCGCGCGAAAGCTGAAATTTCGGGCCTTTCCAACAATAAGGTGATCGTGGATCGTCAGGCCCAGCGCGGCGGCGGCGGTGGCGATCCGCGCGGTCATATCAATATCCGATTCCGACGGGGCAGGATCGCCGGACGGATGGTTGTGCACCAGAATCAGCGCCGAAGCCTCCAGTTCCAGCGCGCGTTTGACCACTTCGCGCGGATAGACCGGCACATGATCAACGGTTCCCCGTCCCTGTTCTTCATCAGCGATCAGCACGTTCTTGCGATCCAGATAGAGGATTCGGAACTGCTCGGTCGTGCGGTGCGCCATCACGGTCTGGCAATAGTCAATCAGTGCGTCCCAGGACGACAGAATATGCTTGTCCAGAATGCGCGCCCGCGCCATGCGATGCGCGGCCGCCTCTACGATTTTCAATTCCTGAATGACCGCCGCCCCCACGCCCTGAATGCGGCCCAGCCGGTCCGGCGGCGCGGCCATCACCCTGTTGAAATCGCCGAACTCTGCCAACAGCCGTTTTGCCAGCGGCTTGACATCCTGCCGGGGAATCGCGCGGAACAAGACCAGTTCCAGCAGTTCGTAATCCGGCACGGCGGCGGCACCGCCTTCGGTAAACCGCTGACGCAGGCGGGCGCGATGGGACTTGCGAAAATCCTCCTCCTTGCGGGGGGTGATTTTCGAAAAGGAAAAGCCGGGCAAGGGTGCCTCGGCAAATTCGGAAAGGGGCGATTTGCGGGTCATCCCCTAAAATCACGCGATTCGCTTTAATGAGGCGTTAACCGCGATCCCAGGTCGGGTGAAAAGTACCGGCGGGCGACAGGGTGAAAATCTCGCAACCGTCGGCGGTGACACCGATCGAATGCTCAAACTGCGCCGACAGGGATTTGTCCTTGGTCACGGCAGTCCAGTCGTCGGCCAGAACCTTGGTGTCAGGCCGGCCCAGATTGACCATCGGCTCAATCGTAAAGAACATGCCCTCTTCCAGGACCGGACCTGTGCCCCAACGACCGTAATGCAGCACGTTCGGGGCCGAATGAAACACCCGCCCCAGACCGTGACCGCAGAAATCGCGCACCACCGACATGCGCTGCGCTTCGACATAGCGTTGGATCGCCGCGCCGATATCGCCAAATGTGTTGCCCGGCTTGACCTGATCAATGCCGATCATCAGCGCATCATGGGTGACATCAATCAGCCGCTCGGCCTTGCGGTTCGGACGGCCCGCCACAAACATCCGCGAGGTATCGCCATACCAGCCGTCCAGGATACAGGTCACGTCGATGTTCAGGATATCGCCTTCGCGCAATTTGCGGTCAGACGGAATGCCGTGGCACACCACGTGATTGATCGAAATGCAGCTGGATTTCGGATAGCCCTTATAGCCCAAAGTCGCCGGGACCGAGCCGTTTTCCACCATGTAATCATGGCACAACTGGTCCAGCTCATCCGTCGTCACGCCCGGCACCACATGGGGTGCGATCATATCCAGAACCCGCGCCGCAAGATTGCCCGAGGCGCGCATCCCGGCGAATTCTTCTGCGGTGTGAATCTGAATACCGTCTCGGTTCAGACGGCCCGGTGTCTGGCCTTCCACGGGATGCTCCTTGGTTGCTTTTTTGTGTGTTAGTCCGATTTATCGCTTAATGCCAGTCCGGCGGCGGAAAATTGTTCAAGGGGTCCGCGTCCATCCGGCCGGAAACCGCCATCGCTTCGGGCGAGATTTCGGTTCCATAACACAGGGCCATAACCCCCGCATCGCGCGCCGCTGAAAATGCGGCCGCATAGGCCGGATCAATGTCCGCCGCCAGCCGGAACCGGTGGCAATCGTCGCGCTGCACCAGATAAAGCATCACGGCGCGATGCCCTAGTTGCACCATCTGCGCCAGTTCGTTCAGATGTTTCGCGCCCCGCTTTGTCACGCTGTCGGGAAACTCGGCCCAGCCGTCCCGTTTCAGGCTGACCGCCTTGACCTCGACATAGGTTTTGCCCTGCGGCCCCGTCAGCAAAAAGTCGATGCGCGAATTCTCCCCGTATTTCACCTCGCGTTGCAGGGTGGCATATCCCGCCAGTTCCGGGATCCGCCCAAGGCCCAGCGCCTCGGCCACCAGAAGGTTTGGCAGCGCCGTGTCCACACAGGCCCATCCCGGCGACAGGTCCACCAACTTCCAACTGAACCCCAGCTTGCGTTTGGGGTCTTCGTTCGGTTCTACCCAGATCGTCGCACCCGGTTCGGCCAGGCCGGTCATCGCGCCGGGATTGGCGCAATGGGCCGTGGTTTGCCGCCCGTCCGGCAGAATGATGTCCGCCAGAAAGCGTTTGTACCGTTTTACCAGCGTTGCGCGGACAAGAGGGGTTTGAAACTGCATGAACTGGTCCTATAGCTTGGCCCGGATACAGACAAGATCGGGTGACACATGGGCAATCCAACCGCTGCAATGCTGGTGATCGGTGACGAGATCCTTTCCGGGCGCACGCAGGACACCAACACCAACCACCTGGCGACCGCACTGACCAAAGCAGCGATTGACCTGAAGGAAGTGCGGGTTGTGTCGGACGATCAAAAACAGATCGTGGAAGCGGTCAACGCCCTGCGCGCGCTTTATGACACGGTTTTCACCAGTGGCGGTATCGGGCCGACCCATGATGATATCACCGCCGATGCGATTGCGGTTGCCTTTGGTCTGGGCATTTCGGTGCGGGATGATGCCCGCGCGATCATGCAGACACGGGCCGACAAGATGGGGATTGAACTGAACGCGGCGCGCCTGCGCATGGCGCGAATCCCCGATGGCGCGGTGCTGATTGACAATCCGGTTTCCGGCGCACCGGGGTTTACGGTTCAGAATGTCCATGTGATGGCCGGGGTGCCTGCGGTTTTCAAGGCCATGGTCGCAACGGTCATCCCAACCCTGACCGGCGGTCGTCCGGTTCTGTCAAGAACCGTGCGGCTGGACATGCCGGAAGGGGAAATCGCGGCACCGCTAGGGGATCTGGCGACGCGGTATCCTGATGTTTCGATCGGCTCATATCCCTTCGTTCTGGCCGGGCGGTTCGGGACGAATATTGTGCTCCGCTCCTCGGATGAACCTGTGTTGGACGCCGCCGTGCGGGAGTTCTTGACGATTTTCCCGAAAGGTCAGCCGCAATGACCCAGACCGCAGGAAACGACCGGTTGTTTGACGCTCTGGATGCGACCTGGGCACCGGCCGAGGTTGTGACTTCGGGGCCCTGGACCCTGCGCCGCGGGGCCGGCGGCGGCAAACGTGTTTCTGCCGCAACAGCGAAAGTGCCGGTTTCAGAAGATGAATTAACGATGGCTGAAAACCTTATGATATCAATGGATCAGCCGCCATTATTCATGATACGCGGCAAGGCAGATACCTTGGACGGCCAATTGGCAGACCGGGGATATTCCATCGTTGATCCCACTTTGCTGTTGACAGCGCCCTGCGCCGAACTGGCCAAAGTGAACCCGCCGCCGATTGCTGCGATTCCGGGGGATGAACCGCTGGCGATCATGGCTGAAATCTGGGCGGCAGGCGGTATCGGACCGGCGCGGCTGGCGGTGATGCGCCGCACGAGGGGGCCGAAAACCTATCTGTTCAGCCGCTTTGACACCGACAAACCGGGCGGCTGCGCCTTTGTCGCGGTGGACGGCGATATCGCTATGCTGCACGCGCTGGAGGTTGTGCCGATGGCCCGGCGTAAAGGGGTCGGTCACAATCTCTTGGGTCGCGCCGCGATCTGGGCGATGGAGCAGGGTGCCACGACTTTTGGCGTTGTCACCACAGGCAAAAACCTGCCTGCGCAAAAATTGTTCACTGGCTTGGGCATGACCATTGTGGATAAATATCATTATCGAATGAAATGAGGGGCTTGTTGAGTCGATGAAAGAAAAACCCGTTCACGCACTGGACCTGCCGCCGGTTGATCCGCTGCCGCCCGAGACACAGCGCTATTTTGACATCTGCGTTGAAAAGCTGGGCTTTGTTCCGAATGTGTTACAGGCCTATGCCTTTGACATCACCAAACTGAACGGTTTTACCGCGATGTATAACGACCTGATGTTGGGGCCCAGCGGCCTGAGCAAGCTTGAGCGTGAGATGATCGCGGTTGTCGTATCCTCGATCAACCATTGCTTCTATTGCCTGACCGCCCATGGTGCCGCCGTGCGCCAGTTGTCGGGCGACCCAGCGCTGGGCGAGGTTCTGGTGATGAACTATCGCGCCGCTGACCTGTCGGTGCGCCACAAGGCGATGCTGGATTTCGCGGCTCTGATGACCGAAGCCAGCCACAAGATCGAGGAAAGCGACCGCCAGAAACTGCGCGAAGCGGGATTTTCGGATCGTGATATCTGGGACATCGCCTCGGTTGCCGGATTTTTCAACATGTCAAACCGGGTATCGTCGGCCGTCGATAAACAGCCCAATGCCGAGTATCATTCCCAGTACAGATGACCCTGCGCGCGATCATATGCGGGCTTTGGGCCTTTTGCGTGCCGGGGCTGGCGCAAGCCGGGGTCGATCTGAAATTCCCGGAGGGTGCCCAACAACGCTTTGACCAATCCGAGATCAGCGCGACATATCTGTTGCCGGTCGGGCCTTATGCGGATGGCAAGATCGACACGGTTCCAACCGAGGGGGCCGTGGAACGGCAGGTCTGGCGCACCGCGGCGGCGCGGGTGATGACGCTGGATCTGATCAGCCCGATTCGCGAACAGTTGAAACAGCAGGGCTACACCGTGCTTTACGAATGCGACACGCGCGAATGTGGCGGGTTCGATTTCCGGTTTCAGGCTGACGTGATTGCTGAACCCTATATGCATGTGGATCTGGGGGACTTCCGCTATCTTGCCGCGCAAAAGGGTGCCCCCGCCGATGAGGATTTCGTCAGCGTTCTGGTCAGCTGCAGTTCGGACCGGGGCTTTATTCAGGTCACCCATATCGGCGAACCGACTTTGGTTGAAGATCAGGTGGCGATGTCGTCAAAACAGGCCGGCCTGACCACCGCGATCATGGATGAAAGCGATATCGGCGGCCAGTTGTCGGCAAGCGGTTCCGCCGTGCTTGAAGGGCTGGTGTTTCCAAAAGGATCCTCCACCCTCAGCGGCGATGTGGCCGGATCGCTCCAGGCGCTGTCGGCCTATCTGAATGACAATCCGGGCAGCAAGGTCGTGCTTGTCGGCCATACCGATGCCGAAGGGTCCCTTGAGGGCAATATCGCGCTGTCAAAGAAGCGGGCGGCGTCGGTTATGGAAAGTCTGGTGGCCACCTTTGGCGTGGATGCCGATCAGGTTTCAGCCGAGGGAGTGGGGTTTCTGGCCCCCCGCGCCACAAACGCCACCGAAGCGGGCCGCGAGCGCAACCGCCGGGTTGAAGTTGTACTGACTCAGTTGCCGTAAATCCCGGTTGTCGGTTGGGTGAATTCTGCCTAGGCTTGGCTTTGGAAACGGCGCGAGGCTTCGGAATGACCAGTAAAACCCAGCCCAATATCCTTTTGGTCATGGCCGATCAGATGACGCCTTTCATGTTGGAGGCTTGCGGTTATCCGATCGCCAAAACCGCGCATTTGAACCGGCTTGCGGCGCGGGCGACCACCTTCACAAATGCCTATACGCCCAGCCCGATTTGTGTGCCCGCCCGGTCCTGTTTCATGACCGGTTTATACACCTCGACCACCGGCTGTTATGACAATGGCGACCCCTATCCCAGCTTCATTCCGACCTTTGCGCATTATCTGACGAATGCTGGGTATGAGACTGTTTTATCAGGAAAAATGCATTTCATCGGCGCGGATCAGCTGCACGGATACCACCACCGTCTGAACACCGATGTCTATCCGTCCGGGTTCATCTGGTCTTATCCGTTGCTGGATGAAAACGACCCGGACGCCATGGCCTTTGATTTCGCGCCGCAATACCAAGGCGAAAATATCGGGCCGGGTTGGAGCACCGAGTTGCAATATGACGAGGAAACGCATTTTCGCGCGCTGGAATATCTGCGCCACGCGCCTGACAGGCCGTTCATGCTGACAGTGTCTTATACCAATCCGCATCCGCCTTATCAGGTGCCGAAAAAGTACTGGGACATTTACAAGGACGCCGATCTGCCGCTGCCGCAGTATCCCGAGGGAATGGACGCCGCATATTCCGATTTCGACCGGGCCTTCATCCGATGGTATGGTCTTGACCGCAAGGACATCCGCGACCCGAAACACCTGCTGGCGATGCGGCGCGGCTTTGCCGCCCTTGCCCATTACGTCGATGACAAGTTGGGCGAATTGCTGGACGTGCTGGAAGAGCAGGGACTGCGCGACAATACGGTTGTGATTTTCACCTCGGACCACGGGGAAATGCTGGGCGAAAAGGGGTTGATCCAAAAACGCAGCCTTTATGAATGGTCGGCCCGCATTCCCTTGTTCATCGACATGCCGGGCAGACCGGCGGGCAAAGTGGACACGCCGGTTTCACTGATCGACCTGCCCGCAACGCTGATTGAATTGGTCGGACAGACATCCGTGCGCCCGCTTGACGGACGCAGCCTGATGCCCGCCCTGCGCGGCGCGCCGCTTGGCGTGGTTCCGGTGATTTCGGAATATCACGGCGAGGGGATCATGCGGCCCAGTTTCATGGTCCGGCTTGGCGATTGGAAATACATCTATTGCCACCGATCGCCCCCGCAACTGTTCCATCTGGCCGAAGATCCGGATGAGTGGAACAATCTGGCCGGCACCCTGGAACATGCCGCAATCGAAGCCGCGTTGAACGCCATCATCACCCAGGGTCAATTCGATCTGGACTTCATCGAAAAGGATGTCTGGGATCGTCTGGCCCAGAAACAGGTGGTCAACGCCGCCATGGCCACCAACGGCACCGACTGGGATTATCGTCCCGAGGCCAGCGCCGCCCGGCAATATGTTCGCAAGTGACGCAAAGAAAAAGCCCGGGCTTGCTTGCGCGCACCCGGGCCTTTCCGCACCTTACTCGTTACCTTACCACTCTTCAGGACCCTTGGTCTTAAAGTGCTCGACCAAAAAGTCGATAAAGGCACGCAGTTTGGGTTGTGTGTATCGGCCTGGCGGATAGACGGCATAGATGCCGCGGCGCTCAACCGGCAGTTCCGGCATCGCTTCTTCCAACAGGCCCAGTTCCAGCTTTTCGTGATAAAGGAAGCTTGGCAGATAAGCGATGCCAAGTCCGGCGCTGGCGGCGGTCAACAGCGACTGCCCGTCGTTGACAGTCAAACAGCCGGTCGTGCGGATCTGACGTTGTTCGCCGGTTGGCGAGGTCAGTTTCCAGACGTTGCCCGAGGCCTGGTTTGAATAATGCAGCAGCATATGTTCGTTCAGGTCGTCGATCCGCTTGGGCTTGCCGTGCTGACGGAAATATTCCGGTGAGCCGACCATTTTCATGTTCGCCTCGGTCAGCTTGCGCGCCCTGAGCGTGCTGTCTTCCATTTCACCGACACGGATCGCCAGATCAAACCCCTCACTGATCAGCTCTACATACCGGTTGTTCAGCACCAGATTGACGTTGATCTCAGGGTACTGGTGCAGGAATGCGCCCAGCGCGTTTGAGATATGGTTCACGCCAAAATCAGTTGCCGCTGACAGACGCAGGGATCCGCTTGGTGCCGCCTGCATCGACGTTACCATTGCGTCCGCTTCACCCGCGTCGTTCAATACCCGACGGGCCTTGTCGTAATATGCAAGGCCGATTTCTGTCGGACTGACCCGCCGTGTTGTGCGGTTCAGCAGGCGGGCCCCAAGCCGCGCTTCAAGCGAAGACACGTGCTTGGAAACCGCCGATTTCGATATACCCATTTTCCGCGCGGCATCTGTAAACCCCCCCTGGTCTACAACGCTTGCGAAAGCTTCCATTTCTGTTAGTCGGTCCATTGTTTTTACCCTTCTGTACTCGGAACTGAGGGTCATTTAGCCGCTGAATTCTGTCAGCAATTTGGACACAACAGGACAATTGAGGGTCAATTTCAAAGATTGTGCCAGACAGGGAAACCCCGAAACAATCACTGTTGACGGATCGCGGATGATTGCGTTTCTTTAAGGAATACTGTGTTTTTGCGGGGGTTTTGACCTGTGGCGGAAAACAAAACCAAAGCCAATAGTGGCGATGTCGCCGCATTTCTGGCCGGAATTGAGAACAATCGCCGCGCCACGGAAACAAAGGCGGTCGCCGATCTGATGCAGAAGGTCACAGGATGTGTCCCGCAAATGTGGGGGGACAGCATTATTGGATTCGACAGTTATCAATATTTGCGCAAAGACGGATCGCGGCATTCATTCATGATGACCGGCGTCGCGCCCCGCAAAGCGGCGTTGACGATATATATCATGCCCGGCTTTGCGGCCTATCAGGATCAACTGGCCCGTCTGGGACCGCATAGGCATTCTTCCAGTTGTCTTTATATCACCCGGCTGGACCGGACCGATCTGGCGGTTCTTGAATCCATAATCGCAGACTCGGTGCGTGCCATGCGGGCGAAATATCCGAAATAGCGGGCTTTGTGTTTGACAGCCCGCGCCGGAACGGGACAGTTGTATAAAAGCCCTATCGCCCGGTGAACCGCATGTCCGATATATCCAGCCTTGCAGACTCAGCCTTTTCGGCATCCCTGTCAGATTTTCAGGCGGCGGCAGGCCGGATCAAATCCGACGCGATCACCACCCCTGCCCTGCCCCTGGCAACCCCGGACCGCAAGATTTTCCTGAAGGCGGAGTGTTTGCAACCTCTGGGGTCATTCAAGATCAGAGCAGCGGCAAACGCCTTGTCCCAGGCCCCGGCGGCGGAACTGGCCAGCGGGGTCATCACCGCCAGCGCCGGGAATTTTGGTCAGGGCATTGCACTTGCCGCATCCGCGCGTGGGTTGAGCGTGGATGTTTATGTCCCGGAAAGTTCGGCCAAGGTCAAGGTCGAGGCCCTGCGCGAGATGGGTGCGATCGTTCATATGGTCAGCTTTGCCGACTGGTGGCAGATCATCATGACGCGGCAAACCGGCAGCAACGGGTTTTTCGTGCATCCGGTTGCCGAACTGGCCGTGGTGATCGGCAACGGCACAATCGGGCTGGAAATTGCCACGCAGGTGCCGGATGTGGATACGGTCGTGGTGCCGATCGGCGGCGGCGGGATGATTTCCGGCATCGCGCTGGCGCTGCGGGCGCTGGGCAAAAAGGTGCGGATCATCGGGGCCGAGATTGAAAGCTCGGTTCCCCTGCTCACCGCCAAAAAGGCCGGACAACCGGTCAAGGTGGATCGCGGCCCGACATGGATCGACGGGATCGGGTCAACCGGCATATTGCCCGAGATGTGGCCGCTGCTGGATCAACTGGTGGATGATGTCATCGTCGTCAGCCATGCCGAGGCGGCAAACGCCCTGCGCCTGATGGCGCGCCGTTCGCGGATCATCGCCGAGGGCGCGGGCGCCGTATCCCTTGCGGCGGCCTTGCATCCGTCACTGGCAGGCCAAACCGTTGTGCCGGTGATTTCCGGCGGCAATATAGACGTGGGAACATATACCCGGATTTTGGGCGGGGCGGATAACTAAGCGAATCCCCTTGCCATTCGCCCTGCCCTGCCCTATATCCCCCTCAACAGCGGCAAGACTGGCCTCCACCCCCAGACTTCCACCGAAATTTCGACGGGCCGCGCGCCCGTTTTTTTATGTCTGAAAGACCCATGTCCGACCTGATAGCCCGCGCCGCGATTGACAAACGCCTTGCTGAGATCGTCCAGCCTTTGATCGAGGCGCTGGGCTATGAACTGGTGCGCATTCGTTTGATGTCGGGCAAAAGCACGACCTTGCAGATCATGGCCGACAAGCCCGAGGGCGGGATCGAGGTGGATGACTGCGCCAAGATTTCGACCGCCGTTTCCGCGGTTCTGGACGTGGAAGACCCGATTTCGGATGAATATACGCTTGAGGTTTCCTCGCCCGGCATTGACCGGCCTTTGACCCGGTTGAAAGATTTCGACATGTGGGCCGATTATGAGGCCAAGCTGGAAACCTCGGAACTGATCGACGGACGCCGCCGGTTCAAGGGCCAGTTGCGCGGCACCGAGGGCAATGAGGTTCTGATCGAAATTCCTGAAGGCACCATCGGGCTTGATTTCGAATGGCTGACCGATGCCAAGCTTGTGCTGACCGATGAACTGATCGCGGAAATGCTGAAGGCCCGCAAAGCGGCGGGCTTCAAAGAAGAAGATTTTGACGACATTGAAACTGACGAAACCCCGGAAGAGGATGAATCATGAGCATAACCAGTGCCAACCGGCTGGAGCTTTTGCAGATCGCTGATGCGGTCGCACGGGAAAAACTGATCGACCCCGGTCTTGTGATCGAGGCGATGGAAGAAAGCATGGCGAAGGCTGCCAAGTCGCGCTATGGCGCGGAACTGGACATTCGCGCCCATATCGACCGCAAGTCGGGCGAACTGACCATGACCCGCATCCGGCATGTCGTGGATGAGGTTGAGAACCACTTTACCGAGATGACCCCGCATGACGCCAAGGCGCATCTGGACGACCCGAAAGTGGGCGATGAGATCGTCGATCTGCTGCCGCCGATGGATTTCGGCCGGATCGCGGCACAATCCGCCAAGCAGGTGATCCTGCAAAAGGTCCGCGAAGCGGAGCGCGCGCGGCAGTACGAGGAATTCAAGGATCGCGTCGGTACCATCATCAACGGTGTCGTCAAGCGGGTGGAATATGGCAACGTCATCGTCGATGTTGGCCGGGGCGAGGCGGTTTTGCGCCGCGATCAGCTGATCAACCGCGAAGCTTTCCGCACTGGCGACCGGGTCCGGTCCTATATCCGCGAAGTGCGCGAGGAAACCCGCGGGCCGCAGATTTTCCTGTCGCGCACCGCGCCGGAATTCATGGCGGAACTGTTCAAGATGGAAGTGCCGGAAATCTATGACGGCATCATCGAGATCAAGGCGGTTGCCCGTGATCCGGGTTCGCGCGCCAAGATCGGCGTGATTTCCTATGACAATTCGATTGATCCGGTCGGCGCCTGCGTCGGTATGCGCGGTTCACGCGTGCAGGCCGTGGTAAACGAACTGGGCGGCGAAAAGATCGACATCATTCCGTGGAATGACGATGCGCCGACCTTCCTGGTGAACGCCCTGCAACCCGCCGAGGTTTCCAAAGTGGTTCTGGACGAAGACGCCAACCGCATCGAGGTTGTGGTCCCGGACGAGCAATTGTCCCTGGCCATCGGTCGCCGTGGTCAGAACGTTGAACATGATCCCTCCCTGGCCCTACGCGGGCCGATGTCGGTGTCGGC
>JAURMY010000339.1 GCA_030830465.1 Alphaproteobacteria bacterium | reverse complement strand
GGCGGCATGGACATGAAACCCCTCCTCCAAAAGCCGCTTGACCAGCCAACCGGCGACATAGCCTGTGGCACCGGTCACCAGAACGGGTTTTGACGTGTCGTAGTCAGGCATGGTCATTATGGTGTCCTTTCGGGGGCACTGAACGCCGTCGATCATGCGCGAAAACGGCGGCCATCACAAGAATTGAACGCGCTTAACGCGATTCTGCAAAGCCCGGCGTCTTTTTTGAATTGCGGGGATCAGGCTGGTACGGGATGGTGGTGCTGGGGTCCACGGATAAAGGAGATATTCGATGCCGGCTGAGAATTTCGCGCAAGAGGTCATCGATTTTTGGCTGGTTGAAACCGCACCCGAAAAGCGGTTTGAAAAAGACCCGGCTTTTGACCGTCAGATCAAGGCCCGCTTCGGTTCGGTGATCGAGGCAGCCTTGGCCGGCGAACTGGATGGCACGGTGCCGGATGTCACCGGCGCATTGGGCCTGATCCTGGTTCTGGATCAATTCACGCGAAACGTCTTTCGCGACACGCCGAAAGCCTTTGCAGGTGACCCCAGGGCCCTTAAGCTGAGCCAGGACTGTGCGGCGAAAGGGTGTCTGGCCCATCCCGATCAGGACTGGCGGCAGTTCATGTTGATGCCCATGATGCACAGCGAAGATATCGCGGTTCAGAAGGCGTCGCTGCCTCTGTTCCAGGCCTATGCGAGCGAGGAGACCCATCGCTATGCGGTGATGCACCATCATATCATCGCGCGGTTCGGGCGCTATCCGCATCGCAACGCCATATTGGGGCGGGTTTCAACGCCCGAGGAGATCGCGTTTCTGCAAGGGCCGAATTCCTCGTTCTGAAAAGCCTTATTGAAGCGGGGGCTCCCGCCCAAAACGCGGCCTGCGGCCGGTTTCGGTTGGGCCCGGCAGCCGCTGGCGCGGCTGGCCTGCGGCGCGAGTATTTCGGGAACCGAGAGGCGCAGGTCAGGTTTTTGCGAGCCAGTCCTCGACGGCCGAGCGCACGGACTGGGCGCCAGACGCGCGGGCGGTGTCAATCACGGCGCGGGCTTCGGACAGGTCAATCCGGCGCAACAGATGTTTCACCGGGCCGATGGATGCCGGGCGCATGGACAGGCTGCGCAGGCCCATTGCGGCAAAGCACAAAGCCTCTACCGGACGGCCCGCATCTTCGCCGCAGAAGGAAACCGGAGTGTTATTGGCGTCACAGCGCTTTACGATTTGTTCAAGGAAGGTCAGAAAGCTGACATTGAGGGTGTCATAGCGTTTTCTGACCCTTTCGTTTTCGCGGTCGGCGGCAAAGAAGAACTGTTTCAGATCGTTGCCGCCAATGGATATGAAATCGGTCATTTGAAAAAACTGATCGGGCGCAAAAGCCAGCGACGGGGTTTCGAGCATCGCGCCGATCTCAACTTTGGCCGGAACCAGATGGCCAAGCGTACGTTCGCGCTCGATCTCGGCAAGCAGACGACTGCGGGCTTCCTTGAATTCTTCAAATTGCGCCACAAAGGGAAACATCACCGTCAGGGGGCGGCCATTGGCGGCGCGCAGCAGAGCCTGAAGTTGCATCCGCATGACGCCGGCCTTGTCCAGGCCAAGCCGGATCGCGCGCCAGCCCATGGCGGGGTTGGGTTCGTCCTCGCGCTTCATGTAGGGCAGGACTTTGTCCGAACCGATATCCAGCGTGCGAAAGACGATGCGCTTGCCTTTTGCCGATGTCAGGATGCGGCTGTAAAGATCCGCCAGATCCTGCCGGCGCGGCACGGTTGAACGGGTCAGGAACTGAAGCTCTGTTCGAAACAGGCCGACCCCTTCGGCCCCGGAACTTTCCAGGCTTGGAAGATCGGCCATCAGGCCCGCGTTCATGGTCAACCCGATTCTGGCGCCGTCTTGGGTGATTGCCGGAAGATCGCGGATCGCGCGGTATTTTTCCTGCGCCACGGTCTGCATGGCGATTTTGTCATTGAAGGCCGAGGCGACGTTGTCTTCGGGCCTGAGATGGGCAAGGCCGTTGTCCCCGTCCACCAGGATCAGGTCGCCGTTCAAGGCTTCGCGGGTGATCTTGGCCGCGTGGATGACCAGCGGAATCGCCATGGCGCGGGCGACGATTGTGGCATGCGAGCCGACCGAGCCTTCCTCCAGCACGATGCCTTTCAGTTTCTTGCCGTATTCCAGCAATTCGCCGGGGCCGATATTGCGGGCGATCAGGATGGCATCATCCGGAATATCAGAGCCGGACCCGGCACCTTGCCCGGTCAGCAGGCGCAACAGCCGGTTTGACAGATCGTCAAGGTCGTGCAGACGTTCGCGCAGATAGGGGTCGGGAACGCGGGCCATACGGGCGCGGGTGGCGGATTGTTCTTTTTCGACGGCGACTTCGGCGGCCAGACCGGACAGGATGTCGGCCTCCATCCGCTTCTGCCAGCCCTTGGAGTTGGCGAACATGCGGTAGGCTTCCAGCACCTGGCGGTGTTCTTCGGTTGACGCGCCGGTCTGGGAATTGAGCATGTCATCGACATCGCCCTTCAGTTTGTCCATGGCGGCGGTCAGCCGGGCCAGTTCCACGTCGGGGTCGTCGGCCACCGGGTTGGCGATGACGATCTGCGGGTCGTGCAGCAGCACGTGGCCGATGGCGTTGCCTTCCTGCGCCACGCCACCCCGGAAGGTGATGGCGTGTTTGTGCGGGGCCGACAGGGCGGCCCCTTCACCGACGAAAACCCCAAGCTCGGCCATTTCCGCGATGACCATGGCAACGACTTCAAGGCCGTAAACCTCGTCCTCGGAATAGTCTCGCGCCTCGCGGTTCTGAACCACCAGAACGCCACGCATTTCACCCAGGCGCTGGATCGGTACGCCCAGAAAAGACGAGTAAATCTCCTCGCCGGTTTCCGGCATGTAGCGAAAGCCGCGTTCCTTGGTGGCATTGGAAACGTTGATCGGCGTGGCTTCCTGTGCAACCCGGCCGACAAGGCCTTCGCCAATGCGCAAACGGGTCTGGTGAACCGATTCCGCCTTCAGGCCCTCGGTCGCGCAAAGTTCCAGCGTTTTGGGGTCGCGCAACAAATAGATCGAGCACACATGGGTTGCCATGCTTTCGGTGATCAGGTGCGTGATCCGGTCAAGCCGTTCCTGACCGGCGCCCTCAACCGCCAGGGTTTCACGCAGGCGTTTCAGCAGGTCGCGGGATCTTGAACCCGTTGCTTCGGCCATTGGCCCCCGATTCTAGGCTGCTTTTTCCAACTCAAAGGCATCATGCAGGGCTTGGACCGCGAGTTCCATATATTTCCGGTCCACCAGCACGGAAACCTTGATTTCCGTTGTGGTAATAACCTTGATGTAGATATTTTCATCGGCCAGCACACGGAACATCTTGGCGGCAACACCGGCATGGCTGCGCATACCGATCCCGACCATCGAGACCTTGCAGACATCGGTGTCGGCAATCAGGTCGCGGTAATTGATGCCGCCTTTGGCCTGTGCCTCTTCCAGCGCGCGTTTGGCGCGGGCAACCTGATCGGTCGGGCAAGAGAAGGTCATGTCGGTGCGGCCTTCCTCGGCAATGTTCTGCACGATCATGTCGACATTCACCCCGGCCTCGGCCAGCGGGCCGAAAATCGCAGCGGCGATGCCGGGGCGGTCAGCGACCGAAACGAGGGTCATTTTGGCTTCGTCGCGGGAATAGGCCACGCCTGAGACAACTTTGGTTTCCATGATTTCCTCCTCGTCGCACACCAGGGTGCCAGAATTATCGTTGACGTCCTCAAAACTCGACAAAACCCGCAGGCGCACCTTATAGCGCATCGCCAGTTCGACCGAGCGGGTTTGCAAAACCTTGGCGCCAAGCGACGCCAGTTCCAGCATTTCCTCGTAGGAAATCTTTGCCAGCCGCCGCGCTTTGCTGGTGATGCGCGGATCGGTCGTGTAAACGCCGTCTACATCGGTATAGATGTCGCAGCGTTCGGCGTTAAAGGCGGCGGCAAAGGCAACGGCAGTGGTGTCCGAGCCGCCGCGGCCCAGTGTGGTGATCCGCCCGTCATCGGCAATGCCCTGAAAGCCGGCAATCACGGCGACCTTCATGCCGGTTTCGAATTTGGCTGCGATATTGGCTTCGGGAATATCCATGATACGGGCCGAGCCATGGGCGGCGGTGGTCTTGATCGGCACCTGCCAGCCCTGCCAGCTGCGGGCGGGAATGCCGATTTCCTGGAGTTGCAGCGCCAACAGACCGGCGGTGACGTTTTCGCCCGACGACACG
>JAURMY010000338.1 GCA_030830465.1 Alphaproteobacteria bacterium | reverse complement strand
TTTTCGGCACATGTCTTAGGGTGCCGCCGAAACGCAAGCAAGGGGTTTGCGCCCTGTTTTCAGAAACGGAGCTACCTTCCAATGGCCGACGCAGAAACCAAATCGGATGAAGGATATTTCAGCGATCACTACGCCACATTCGGCGACCGCGTCGCAGGCGCGCGCCGCGCCGCGGGCCTGACCCAAAAAGACCTGTGCCGGAAGATGGGGATCAAGCTGAAAACCCTGCGCGGATGGGAGGACGACATGCTGGAGCCGCGCGCCAACAAGTTGCAAATGCTGGCGGGGCTTTTGAACATCTCGCTGGTCTGGCTTCTGACCGGCGAGGGGGTGGGTCTGGAGGACCCGGAAGAGATTGACGCTGACTCGATCACCGTGAAAAAGGCGGCAGCGGCGGAATTGCTGAAGGAAATCAAGGTTATTCGCGCCGAATACGGCGCCTTGGGGGCAAAGCTTGCACGGCTTGAAGCCCGCATGAAGGCGGCCTGACCGAAATGAACGAACCGACGGAAATCCGGCTCAAGCGGTTGAAAATGCGGTCCTGGCGGCGGGGAACCAAGGAAATGGACCTGATTCTGGGGCCGTTCTCGGACAACCGTCTTGCCGCTTTGCCAAATGATTTGGTGCCGGTCTATGAGGCGCTGCTGGAAGAAAACGATCAGGACCTTTACCAGTGGTTTTCCGGCCAGACCGCCGCGCCTGAACCCTATCTGCGGCTGATCCGGCACATCATGCCCGCCTGAGGCCGCGGAATTTCCCGAAAACTTTAGCGAAACCGCGCCGACTTAACCGGTTCTTTGCAATTTTCCGCAAGTCTTCACAAGAATTCTGATCTGGTGGAGAAGGCTATGACAATTCAAACCGCTGCGGCGCTGGTGCCGCATCACGGCATTCTGTCCGAATATAAAGAAACCCTGTCGATGGTGGAACGGCTGCACCGGTTGCTGCTGGATGTGATCAAGGACGAGTTTGAACAGCTTGGCCTGTTGGATATCAATTCCGTCCAGGCCCTATTGCTGTTCAATATCGGCGAACATGAAGTCACCGCGGGCGAGCTGAAAAGCCGCGGCTATTATCAGGGTTCCAACGTGTCCTATAATCTGAAAAAACTGGTGGAAACCGGCTATATGCATCATCAGCGCTGTCAGATCGACCGGCGCGCGGTGCGGGTCAAGCTGACCGAAAAGGGCCGCAATATCCGCAAGATCGTGGGCGACCTGTTTGACCGGCATGCCGAAGGTCTTGACGAGAAAGCGATTCTCGACCGGGCCGCTTTGAACGGGCTGAACGACACATTAAGGGCGATGGAACGGTTCTGGTCAGATCAAATTCGCTATATTTATTAAGCGGCTAGCGGCGATTTGGCGAAAATAAATGCCGTTTTTTGAATGTGTTAGCCAGGTTCCCGCAACTGCGGCGATTTGGGTGCTGTCACAAAGCGTTATGTTTGCTAAACAGGAGGCAAGTTCACGACGGGGATAGATATGGATTATTCAAAGCGGCTCGATCAGGCTCTGCAAAACCTGCATGATGAAGGGCGTTACAGAACCTTTATTGATATCGAACGCCGCAATGGTCATTTCCCGCGCGCGGTCTGGCACGCGCCGGACGGCACCAGCCGCGACATCGCGGTGTGGTGCGGCAATGATTATCTGGGGATGGGACAGCACCCCAAGGTCCTGACCGCCATGCATGAGGCGCTGGAGGCGACAGGTGCGGGTTCCGGCGGCACCCGCAACATTTCCGGCACCACGGTGTTCCACAAGGAACTGGAGGCTGAAATCGCTGATCTGCACGGCAAGGAAGCCGCGCTGCTGTTCACTTCGGCCTATATTGCCAATGATGCGACGCTGTCGACCCTGCCAAAGCTGTTCCCCAATCTGGTGATCCTGTCCGATGCCCTGAACCATGCGTCGATGATCGAGGGTATCAAGCACGGCAATTGCGAAAAGCATATTTTCCGCCACAATGACATGGCCCATCTGCGCAGCCTGCTTGAGGCGGTCGAGCCGGGCCGCCCGATCGTGATTGCCTTTGAATCGATCTATTCGATGGACGGAGATTTCGGTCCGATCAGCGAGATTTGCGATCTGGCGGATGAATTCGGTGCCCTGACCTATATTGACGAAGTTCACGCTGTCGGCATGTACGGCCCGCGCGGCGGCGGCGTGTCCGAGCGGGACGGGCTGGCCCACCGGATCGACATCATCAACGGCACATTGGCCAAGGCTTTTGGCGTGATGGGCGGCTATGTCGCCGCTTCGGCCAAGATGGTGGATGCAATCCGGTCCTATGCACCCGGCTTTATCTTCACGA
The DNA here is from genome assembly GCA_030830465.1 of Alphaproteobacteria bacterium. The sequence continues at coordinate 1,449 of JAURMY010000338.1, read as the reverse complement.
CCTCGCTGCCGCCGGCGATTGCGGCCGGGGCCACCGCCTCGATCCGGCACCTGAAGGCCGACGGCACCCTGCGCGAACAGCAGCAGACCAATGCCCGGATCCTGAAAATGCGCCTGAAAGGTCTGGGCCTGCCGATTGACGATCACGGCAGCCATATCGTGCCGGTGCATGTGGGCAATCCGGTCAAATGCAAGATGCTGTCGGATATGCTGTTGGAAACCTACGGCATCTATGTGCAGCCGATCAATTTCCCGACGGTTCCCCGCGGCACCGAGCGGTTGCGCTTTACCCCGTCGCCGGTTCATTCGCCCGAGCTGATGAACCAGCTTGTCAACGCGATGGACAAGCTGTGGCGCCGCTGTGAGCTGAATCGTGCCGAACTCAGCGCCTGAGGCCTGAATCGGGTGCAAAATCCCTTGCCTTGTGGTAGCATTCCGCATCTATAGGATTCTAATCACGAATCGAAGTCCGGGGGCTACACCGGATGCGCAAGCTGGGGCAGTGTGCATGAGCGATAACGCCGTTCTACCGCAGGTGAAGGGGTTTGACTCGTTTGACGTCAAGCTCGGCGACCTGATGCGGGGCGAGCGGGCGACTTTGGGCAAATCGCTGCTGGATGTGCAGCGCGACCTGAGGATCAAAGCCTCTTATATTGCCGCCATCGAAAACTGCGATCCGACCGCGTTCCAGACCGAAGGGTTTATCGCCGGTTATGTGCGGTCTTATGCGCGTTATCTGGGGCTGGACCCGGAAGAAACTTTTGACATGTTCTGCCGTGAAAGCAATTTCAACGGCGTCAATCCCTCGCTGAAGCAAAAGCAGAAATCCGCGGCGCTGCGGGCGGTCAAACCCTCGGGATCGCCGGTGCATCTGCGCACGCCGATTTCGACGTCGCGCGCGCCCTATGTTCCGGCCAGCGCTGGGTTCTTTGATGCGGTTTCGCCGCAGGCCTTGGGCTCGGTCTTCGTGCTGTTGGCGCTGATTATCGGGCTGGGATACGGCGCATATGCGGTGTTGCAGGACATTCAGCGGGTGCAGTTCGCGCCGCTGGACGCGCCCGAAGCGGTTGCCGCCTTGCCGGTGGTTCCCGATGCGCCCGCCACCGCAGCGCCGGGCAATACGCAGGCGTCGCTGGATCAGTTGTATCGCCCGCAGGAACTTGAAGTGCCGGTGATGGTGCCGCGTGACGGCCCGATCGTGAACCTTGATCCGGCCAGCAGCGGCGCTTTGGTGCCGGCGAACGGCACCTTAAGCGCGCGCGAAACCTCGGCCCAACTGGAACTTGCAACCCCAAGGGTGACCGAGCCCGCCGCGCCGCAAGTGGCCATCGTCGCGGCGCGACCGGCCTGGGTGCGGGTGTCTTTGACCGATGGGTCGATCCTGTTTGAAAAGATCCTGGATGGCGGCGAAAGCTTTGTTTTGCCGGCGAATGCGCAATCCACCAGCCTT
>JAURMY010000337.1 GCA_030830465.1 Alphaproteobacteria bacterium | reverse complement strand
TGCTGGCCGATATCGAAAAAGAAACCGTTGATTTTCAAGACAATTATGACGGCAAGGACCGCGAGCCTTCGGTCCTGCCGGCGCGGTTTCCCAATATGCTGGTCAATGGCGCGGGCGGTATTGCGGTTGGCATGGCCACCAATATTCCGCCGCACAATCTGGGCGAGGTGATCAATGCGACGCTGGCGCTGATTGACCAGCCTGATCTGGATTCGATCCAGTTGATGGAGTATATTCCGGCCCCCGACTTCCCCACCGGCGGCATCATCCTGGGCCGGTCCGGGGCGCGCAAAGCCTATACCGAGGGACGCGGGTCGGTCATCATCCGCTCCAAAACCCGGGTCGAGGAAATCCGCAAGGACCGTTTTGCCATCGTCATCGACGAGATCCCCTATCAGGTCAACAAAGCCTCGATGATCGAAAAAATCGCCGAAGTGGCGCGGGACAAAAAGATCGAAGGCATCGCCCATGTTCAGGACGAAAGCGACCGGATCGGTGTGCGAGTCGTTGTCGAACTGAAGCGCGACGCAACGCCCGAAGTGGTGTTGAACCAGTTGTTCCGCTTCACGCCGATGCAAACCTCGTTTGGTTGCAATATGCTGGCGCTGAACGGCGGGCGGCCGGAGCAGCTGGACCTGCGCAAATTCCTGACCGCGTTTATTGATTTCCGCGAGGAAGTGGTCGCGCGGCGCACCGCGTTTGAACTGCGCAAGGCCCGCGACCGCAGCCATATCCTGTGCGGCCTTGCCGTGGCGGTCAGCAATGTCGATGAAATCGTCGCAACGATCCGGTCCTCGGCCGACCCCGCCACCGCGCGCGAGGCGTTGATGACCCGCGCCTGGCCGGCCCACGACATCGCCGACTATATCCGCCTGATTGACGATCCCAGCCACACGGTGAATGCGGACGGCACCTATCACCTGTCGGAAACCCAGGCCCGGGCGATCCTAGACTTGCGGCTGCAACGCCTGACAGCGCTTGGCGTCAAAGAAGTGACGGATGAGTTGCAGGACCTGGCTGGCAAGATCACCGAATATCTGGCGATCCTGCGCTCGCGCGAGCGGATCATGGGCATTATCGCCGATGAACTACGGGAAGTGCGCGACCAGTTTGCCGTGCCGCGCCGCTCGGAAATCATTGAAAACTTTGGCGATCTTGACGACGAAGACCTGATTGAGCGCGAGGATATGGTGGTGACCATCACCAATTCCGGCTATATCAAACGCACGGTTCTGGACGAATATCGCGCCCAGAAACGCGGCGGCAAGGGCACGCAAGGCATGTCGACCAAGGACGAGGATTTCGTCACCAATCTGTTCGTCGCAAACACCCATACGCCCTTGTTGTTCTTCACGACCGACGGCATGGTTTACAAACTGAAAACCTGGCGCCTGCCGCCGGGGGGGCGCAATGCCCGCGGCAAGGCGATCGTCAATATCCTGCCGATCCCGCCCGGCGTTTCCATCGCGGCGATGATGCCGGTCGATGTGCCCGAGGAAGACTGGGACAACCTGCAAATCGTGTTTGCCACCTCAACCGGCGACGTGCGGCGCAACGCGCTGAGCGATTTCACCAATGTTATGCGCAACGGCAAAATCGCAATGAAACTGCCCGAGGGGGTTTCGATTGTGAATGTGCGGATTTGCGATGAAATGGACGATTTCCTGCTGACCACCGCGCAGGGCAAGGTGATCCGCTTCCCGGTGACCGATGTGCGGGTGTTCAAGGGCCGCGATTCCACCGGTGTGCGTGGCATCAGGCTGGCCGATAGCGACAGCGTCGTGTCCATGGCGGTGATCCGGCATGTGGACGCAACCCCTGACGAACGTGCCGCCTATTTCAAGATGCGCCGGGCCATCACCGGCGATGAAAGCGGTGAAACCGAAGGGGCCGAGAATGACATCGCGCTTGGCCAGGAACGATATGCCGAACTGGGCGCATTGGAGCAGTGGATCCTGACGATCACGTCCAGCGGCTACGGAAAACGCTCATCTGCCCATGAATACCGGGTGGCCGGACGGGGTGGACAGGGCATTGCGGCGGCCAATCTGGGGCGGCGGGGTGACAGCATCGTTGCCAGCTTCACGGTCGAGGACGAGGATCAGATCATGCTGGCCACCTCCACAGGCCAGTCCATCCGTTGCCCGGTTGCCGGAATTTCACGCCAGGGACGAACCTCATCCGGGGTGCGGGTGTTTAATACCGCCAAAGGCGAGGAAGTCGTCTCGGTGGCCTGGATTGCGGAACAGGGCGATGAGGGCGAAGAACCGGTTGAATGACCGGCCCTGCCGCCCTTTCGCGGCAGTCTGCGCGCCGAAAAGCCGAAAAAACCTGTTTTGTCCCTTAATCGCGGACAATTAACTGACAATTGTCCCTATTTTCGCCGCATTTCATTGCAACTGTGCGATGTATGCGACGGGACTGAGGGGTATCAGCCCGAACCGGTTGAAACAGGGGACAGTCTGTTATGGACAAAATGTCGAGAAGCCAAAGGCAAATGCACGAAATCGCGCATGCCGTGGCCAGGGTATTGATTGCATCATATTTTATGGCCCGCGCGCTTGGATTGATCATTGACCCGAACGGTTTGGTGGAATTCATGGCCGCCAGCGAGGTGCCGGACTATCTGCGCTGGCCCAATGCCGCCTTTGAATGTCTGGCCGCGGTCGCCATCATGATCGGCTTTCAGACACGCATGGCCGCCGCCCTGCTGGCGCTGTTTGTGTTCTGGTCAAGCTTCATTCTGAACTATGCGCCGGGCGATCTGGTGGCCTTGGGCGCGTTCTGGCGTGATCTGGCAATGATCGGCGGGCTGTTGCTGTTGTTCTCGCATGGGCGCGGTCGCTACGCGCTTGACAACTACCTGACCCAGCTTGAGGCCTCCCGCGCGGCGGCGGCGGAAATGATGCTGGAGGGCGAGGCCAGCCAGATTGCCGAGGCCCAGGGCCAACCGGCCGGCTGAACCCATTAAGATTACCGCTTTGATTGGGCCCCGCACGGGGCCTTTTCTTTTGCGCCAAGTTCGACTATCTCGGCCGCATGACACAGACCCTTCACATCATCGGCGGCGGCATGGCTGGCTCTGAGGCCGCCTGGCAAGCCGTGCAACTGGGCGTCCCCGTGGTGCTGCATGAAATGCGACCAAAGGTGAAGACCTTCGCGCATCATACGGAAAACCTTGCGGAAATGGTCTGTTCAAATTCATTCCGGTCGGACGATGACGAGGCCAATGCCGTGGGCTTGCTGCATTGGGAGATGCGGGCGGC
>JAURMY010000336.1 GCA_030830465.1 Alphaproteobacteria bacterium | reverse complement strand
GCGGCGGGGGCCCTTGGCGCCATGGATACCCGCAGGTTGACCGACAGTCCGCGGTATCGCTACGGCATGCCCGATACCGAGGCGTTTCAGTTCCATCCGCTGAATTTCATGCGATGCCTTGCCAGGGAAACCTGTGCCTCGGGGGGGCGGATCTTTGAAGACAGCGCCTTGCAACGGATCGACCAGATCAACGGGCGCATGCGACTGATGCTGTCAAATGGTGGAACAGTTCAGGCAAACCGCGTGGTTCTGGCGACAGGCGGCTATGGCGGGCCGGAAACCGGCCCGTTGGCCCGGTTGTTGCTGCGCATCCGCACCTATATCGGCGTGACCGAACCGCTGGGTGAAACCGGCCCGATCCAGACGGAAATGGCCGTGGGGGACACCCGTCGTGCCGGAAATTATTACCGGAAACTGCCGGATCAGCGGCTGTTGTGGGGCCACGGCATCACCGCTTTTGGCACATTGGACCGGGACCGCATTCTGACCGCAACCCAAACGGATATGGCGGCTATTTTTCCGGGGTTTCGGCCCCGGCTTGACTATGGCTGGGGCGGCAACATGGCCTATGCGCCGCATTTGATGCCTCTGGTCGGCCCGCTGGCACCGGGCCTTTACGCGCTGACCGGGTTTGGCGGGCACGGCATGAACACCGCCCCGATTGCCGCGATTGTTCTGGCCGAGCATCTGTGCGGAAAGTCCGACCGGTTGCGGCATTTTGCGCCCATTCCCAAGGCCTGGAATATGGGACCGGCCGGTCCCTATGCGGTTGAGGCGCAATACCGGTTCCTGCGCCTGCGCGACTGGTTGGCTGAACGCTGGTCCGCGTAAAGGCTGCCGGCCTGCCGATGCGGTCACCCGCGATGCAGGCGTTACCGCACCCCGCGCAGAAAATCCTGAAGGTCGCTTGTGAACAAATCCGGCTGTTCCATTGCCGCGAAATGCCCGCCCCGGGGCATGTCGGACCAGTGGCGGATGTCGGTATAAGATCGCCGGGCCAAAGACCGCGGCGGGTGCATGATTTCCTTAGGATAATTGGCAATACCCGTCGGCACCGAGACCGGCGATGAAATCGGATGCGGCGTGTGGCGGCGATCGTAATAGGGATGGAAAGACGCGCCGATACAGCCGGTGAACCAGTAAAGCGACACCAACCCAAGCATCCGGTCCAGCGACAGCACGGTTTCCACGTCGCCGTCGCAATCCGTCCAGGCGCGAAACTTCTCGATCATCCAGGCGGCCAGACCCACCGGCGAATCCGTCAGGCCATAGGCCAGGGTCTGCGGGCGGGTGCCCTGGATCATGTGATAGCCCATTTCCTCGGCTGCCAGATGCTGGGCCTCGCGCGCATATTGCGCCTCTGCTTCGGTTGGCGGGGTCGAGGGTTTTGCATTCGGCGGCAACGCCAGCATGTTAAGGTGAATGCCCGCCAGATGTTCCGGCATGTCGAGCGCCAGCCGCGCCGTCACCAGCGACCCCCAGTCGCCGCCCTGTGCCGCAAACCGGTCATAGCCCAGGACCCCGGTCATCAGGGTTCCGAACGCCGCCGCGATCTGTTGGATCCCATAGCGTTTCTGCCCCTGCCCAAAGGACAACCCATAACCCGGCAGCGACGGGGCAACCACCGTTACCGCATCGGCCGGATCGCCACCAAAGCGCGCCGGATCGGTCAGGCGCGGGATCACCTCAAGAAATTCCAGAACCGAGCCGGGCCAGCCATGGGACAGCAGAACCGGAAGCGGGTTGGGGCCCTGCCCTTTGACATGAATGAAATGCACCGGGTTTTCATCAATCGTGACCATGAACTGCGGCAGGGCATTCAATTCGGCCTCTGTTTTGCGCCAGTCATAGTCATTTTGCCAGTAGGCGGCGACGCGGCGCATAAAGGTCAGATCGGTGCCAAAGGTCCAGGCGGGACCGGGCGCCTGATCGGGAAACCGCGTCAAGGCAAGGCGGGCGCAGAGGTCGTCAATTTCCCGCTGGGGAATGTTCAAAGTAAAGGGCACGGGCGTTTCTGGCATGCGGGGTATCCAATCGGGTCTCAGGCGCTTGTGGGGGTACTTGCCGCTTCAATCATGTCATCAAAGCCAGAATTTCAGGGGAATTCGGCGCATACCAACGGCAGCGGAACAGCCAGTTATGCCGACCGAACTGATTTGACTGCACGAAATAGGGGCTGACAAATTCGCGCAGGATGTCGCCTTCGGGGCTGACTTCAAAGATACAGCCCTTGTTGCCTTCGCAGATCAGGGTGTTGCCGCCCGGCAGCCTTTGCGCCCCGCCCATATGCGGCGAAAAGAACGTCGTCATATTGTCGCGCGCCGCATAACGCCAGACGATCTCGTTTGTTTTTGGGTTGATTTCCCAGACCTGGCTGTGATTCAGATCCTGCGCATAGGTGCCATTGGCAAAGCACAGGATATTCCCGTTTTCAAGCTGCGATGCATCATGCTGACCGCTCAGCGCGTCATTCTGGTATTTCCAAACCACCTTGTCGGTTGCGGGATCAATGATGAACAACATGCAAAGGTTCTTGCAACTGATCAGATACGTGCCGTCTGCCAGCGGCTGAACCGTGTTCGTGTGCCCATAGCTCCAGCGGTTTGAGTTCCGGTGCAGCGCATGCTGTTCCGGCCCCAGATTCATCAGGCTCCACTCCCACAGAATGTCGCCTTGCTCGCCGACCCTTCTGATCACCTCGCCAAAAGGCCCGCCCGGAGTTTCTGTTGCGGGGACTCCGCCCCGGATCCGGGCTTTTTCCGCGTTGCTCAGGTCGGTGAACGCCGCATAGACCGCGCCTTCGGGCAGGCGCCTTGCATCATGGTGCTGATAGGGGTCGTCATGCGACCAAACCACCTGGCCTGCCTTGTCATATTCCCGCATACGGCCGCTGACCGTCAGCGCAACCCCCTTGCGGTTGTCGCAATGTTCATTGGCGAAAAGGTTGCCGTTGGGCAAAAGATAGGCCCAGTTGGTGACACCCCCGCCGGTTCGCCATTCATGTGCAATCTGCCCATCCGGGTCCAGCAGAATGGTACGGTCGCCTTCAGACGGACGGATCAGAACATAGCCCGGCGTGGACCGCGCCGGATCATCAAACAAAAGGCCGGTCGTCGAAATGCGCATCATTCCCCCCAGAACGCCGCCGCCATATCTGCCCACCCGTCGCGGACAGCCAAGACTGCCCCTAAAAATACCACGCGACCGACGAGCCGTCGAGCCTTGGTCTATCAGAGGGATGCATATTGACCGGCATTGGGAAAAGTGGTGCCCGGGGGCGGATTTGAACCACCGACACGAGGATTTTCAGTCCACTGCTCTACCCCTGAGCTACCCGGGCACGGGTTCGGCTTAACGCCTTGGGTCGCGCGGTTTTAGGGCAGCGATGGGGTGCTGTCCAGTGGCAATAGCGAAAATTTTTCCGGCTTTTTTGCCGGTTATTTCAATGGAGACGCCCCGGAGCGGTCGCCGTGCTTTCGCTGTCTTCCCCGTCGATATCCGCCGGTTCCGCTGGCAGGCTGTAACTTTCGGTGAACCATTTCCCCAGATCGATATCCGCGCAGCGTTTGCCACAGAAGGGCCGGTATTTTGGATCGGCTTCTTTGGTGCATATCGGGCAGATCATCGCGTCCTCGTCAGGCTGGTTCGGGCCGGAAGGCTGGCAGAACGCGGCTTGAAAAACAAGTCCCGGGCACCGCGTCACGACCAATCCGGTTGCCGCTTTGAAAGAATGGCCCTAGGCTGCAACACGCATGGTCAAGGCAGGGAAAACGATGGACGACTCCGTTAGAAATTTTGATCTTAACGCCATTGACCAAAGTTTTATCAACAACCCGTTTCCGATGCTTAAGGCTTTGCGCGAACAGGATCCGGTACATCAAAACGCGGACGGGTCCTATTATCTGACCCGCCATGCCGATGTTCTGAAAACCTATCAGTCGCGCGCGATGCTGTCGGACAAGAAGGTTGAGTTTGGCAAGAAATTCGGCCAGTGCCCCTTGCTGACCCATCACACCACCAGCCTGATTTTCAACGATCCGCCCTATCACACCGTGGTGCGGAAACTGTTGGCCGGGGCGTTTACCCCGCGCAAACTGGCCGAGATGGAACCCTTGATCGAAAGCATTGTTGACCGGCTGCTGGACCGGGTCGCTGACATGGGCGAACTGGATTTCGTCAGGGACTTTGCCACGGCCCTGCCGACCGAGATCATCTCGTTCATGCTGGGGATTCCGCCTGAACACCGGCACAAGCTGCGGGGCTTTTCCACCGCAATTCTGGGCGCATTGGATCCGGTTGTGCCCGAGGCGCGTCTGCAGCAGGGCAATGCGGCAGTGACCGAATTTTCCGACCTGCTTGACGGTCTGATCAATCACCGTCGCGAAAACCCGGATCAGGCCGGACAGGGCGAGGTTCTGGACAGCCTGATTTTTGGCGAGGTGGACGGCCGGCGGCTTAATCAGGAGGAACTGATTCAGAATTGCATTTTCCTGTTGAATGCCGGGCATGAAACCACCACCAGTTTTGTCGCCAATGCCGTTGGGATATTGCTGGAAAACCCCGACCAACACCGCTTGTTGAAAGCGGACCCCGATCTGATCACCCCCGCGGTCGAAGAGGTTCTGCGTTTTCAAAGCCCGCTTCAGATTGGCAACCGGCTGGCCTCAGAGCCGGTCGAACTGTCGGGGATCACCCTGCCCGCCGGCAGCTATATTCATACCTCGATCGCCGGAGCCAACCGCGACCCCGAGGTGTTTGACGCCCCCGAAACGGTTGACATCACCCGCAAGCCGAACCGGCATCTGGCCTTTATCACCGGCATTCATGTCTGTTTGGGCGCGACCTTGGCCCGGATGGAGGGGCGGATTGCGCTTGGCCGTCTGATGAAACGCTTCCCCGACATCAGGGCCAATGGCACGGCCACGATCATGCCGCTGGCGCGGTTTCGCGGCTATAGCAGCCTGCCGGTCAGGGTCTAGCGCGAAATGCGTTGAACTTGACTCACCAAACGCTGCCTGAAATCAAAGATTTCAACGCG
>JAURMY010000335.1 GCA_030830465.1 Alphaproteobacteria bacterium | reverse complement strand
TCAATCAGTTGGCTTTCGGTCTGGCCCGGACGTTTGTAACGCAGCTTCAAGAAACCGATCTCGGAGGATTTCAGCGCGGCGGTCGCCGCTCGGTATCGCAGCGGATCCGACTTGGTCGCAGGCGATCCCACCGGCGTGATTTCGTACAAAGCCGTCACCTGATGCCCGGCCCCGATGTCACCGGCATCCACTGTGTCGTTGTTGAAATCCTCGCGGGCAAGTGCGCGGGTCTCATAGCCGATAAGCCGGTATTCGGCGACCGCCGCGGGATTGAACTCGATCTGGATTTTCACATCATTTGCGATCGGAAACAGGGCGGCAGCGGCCTGATCGGCCAAGACCTTCTGGGCCTCGGACAAGGTGTCGATATAACTGGCGGTGCCGTTGCCGTTCTGCGCCAGCGCCTGCATCAGGGCATCGTTGTAATTGCCCCGCCCAAATCCCAGAACAGACAGGAAAGTGCCGCTTTGGCGTTGTTTTTCAACATATTTCTTCAGATCCTCAGAATTTGAAATACCCACGTTGAAATCCCCGTCCGTCGCCAGAATTATCCGCCCGGCGCGCCCGGTTTCATGCATCAGCTCGGCCTGACGGTAGGCCAGTTGCAGGCCCTCCTGCCCGGCGGTCGATCCCCCGGCCTCCAGTCGCTCAAGGCTGCTGAGGATGGCGGCGCGGTCACTGGCTGCGGTTGGCGGCAGAACCACACCAGAACTGCCGGCATAGGTCACGATTGAAATTCTGTCCTGCGGGCCAAGTCGCCCCAGCAGCAAACGAAACGACTGTTTCAGCAGGGGCAGTTTGTTGGCATCCTGCATCGAACCTGACGTGTCGATCAGAAAAACCAGATCCAGCGGCGGACGGTGATCAGTGTCCACCGTTTGGCCCTGAATGCCGATCCGAACCAGTTTGGTTTGGGCGTTCCAGGGTGTCGGAAAGACCGAAACTGTTGTGGAAAACGGCGCGGCACCCTGTGTCGGGGCGGCATAGTCATAGGGGAAATAGTTGATCATTTCCTCAACCCGCACCGCTTCGGGGCGGGGCAGAGCGCCGTTGGAAATCACCGAGCGAACATAGGCATAAGCAGCGGTATCCACGTCGATTGAAAATGTCGATACCGGAGATTCAGCCGTGATTTTCAGAGGGTTGGGATCGGCGTTGGCAAATCTTTCCCGGTCGGAATCGGCAATCTGGCCAATTGGCTCTGGGCTTATAGAAAGTGGGACAACCTCTAAATTGCGCGTCTCGGCGATTCCCAATTCCGGCTCAGGCGCATTGGCGCCTTGTGCCGAGATATCGGCCTGTTCCAGTTCTGGCGCGAACACCGCGCCTCGGTTTGCGGAACTTCCCAGCGAAAACCCGGAAGGCGGGGCCTTCAGGCCGGCTACGGGCTGGGTCAGTTGCCCGGTTTCCATGGGCAGCACCAGCAGCAAACCAACCCCCAAAACCGCCAGGCTGGATGTGGCATAAAGCATTGGACGTAAACGGGTTCTTGAAAACATGGCTTTCACTCCTGTCATAAATCCGGCCGGTTTTTCCGGACGGTTATGCATAGGACGTGTTGCCTGTTCGGATTCTTGGTGCGCCGCAAAACTTTTTTACGCCAATGCCAGCGCGCGCGATTTCGCTTCTGTGTCCGGGGATGGATTGGCCTGTGATATCAAATCTTTAAGGCGGTTCAGATCATCGGTCATTTTATCTGCTCCTCGTCCTGCGCCATGGCGCGCAGGGCTTTTTTGACCTCGCTCATGCGCCAGGAAATTGTGCCTTCGGAAAGGCCCAGAACCTCGGCGGCGGCGGCGTGGGTCAGGTCCTCGCCCAGAACAAGGGCCACGGTTTCGCGCAGGTCGTCGTTCAGCCGTGTCATGGCGCGGCTGAGCCAGTCCAGTTCTGACGCCTTTTCAAGGGCTTCGTCATGGGTCATCCGGGCAAGCTGGCCCCAGGCCTGAAAGGCGATATGGCGGGTTTTTCGCTTGCGCATCCGGTCTGTGGCGGCGTTCAGCGTGACCCGGTAAAGCCAGGTGGTAAACCGCGCATCCCCCCGGAATCCTTGCAGCTTTTTCGGCAACTGCACACAGATATCCTGCGCCAGATCCTCGGCATCCGGGCGGCTTCCCAACAGTCGGAATCCCAGCCGGTGGATCAGGTCATAATGGCGCGAGACCAGTACGGAAAACGCCTGCGCGTCGCCCTGAACGGCGGCCCTGACCAGATCCTCGTCGCTTGTTTCCATCCGCATAATGTGGGTTAGACGGGTGGTGCGGGTCAATCCTTGGAAGCGGCGTTAACATTTTAAGACCGCGATAAAACCACGTATGGCAAGCCTATGCCATCCGGGCCGACCTGTCTTTGGGTGAAAAGGTTAACGCTGCACCTATAACGCGTCCAGAAGGGCGCGGTTCGGCCAGGCGTCGGCGGGCAGGCCAAGGCGTTTTTGCTCGTCGCGCACAGCGCCCCGCGTGCCGGCCCCCAGAATGCCGTCGATCTTGCCCACGTCATGGCCGTGGCGGTTCAGTTTTTGTTGTAACTGGCGCATCTCGGCGTCTGTCAGCGGCGGTTCCGGGTTGCCGGGATCAAAGACCGGCGCGCCGTCCAGACGGGTCGCGAAATAGGCCGCCGTGGTGACATAGACAAAGGACTGGTTCCATTCAAAATAGACCCGGTAATTCGGCAAGGCCATGAAGGCCGGACCGAACCGGCCCTCGGGCAGAATGATCGAGGCCGCAAGCGCGCCGTCCGGCAGCGAACCCGTTCTGGGCTTCACCCCCAACCGCGCCCAGTCGGATACCGGCATTTCGGTCTCAAGACCAGTCAGGAACCAGTCAAGGTTTCTGGGCACCGTGACTTCGACCAGCCAGGGCTCATTCGCGCGCCAGCCCAGCGACGACAGCATATTCGCCGCCGTCATGATCGCATCCGGGGCCGAGGTTTTCAGGGTGACATGGCCATCCCCGTCACCGTCCAGACCGCGATGCAGGATATCGTCCGGCAACATCTGAACCATGCCGATTTCCCCGGCCCATGCGCCGGTTGTGGTGGCCGGGTCGAAATCGCCGTGTTTGTAAAGTTCCAGTGCGGAAAAAATCTGTGGCCGGAAC
>JAURMY010000334.1 GCA_030830465.1 Alphaproteobacteria bacterium | reverse complement strand
TTGAGCGGGCATCGTCAATTTCGGCCTGTTGTTCCGGCGTCAGCGGCATATCATCATCCTGTCGATCAGATTCGAGGAACCTATATATTGCAGCAATTGCGCCAAGGACCGCAAGATAAAGGGTCCCGATGGGTCGGGATTTCTGTTCTTGCCGCCGGCCTGATCTGGGCGGGCACTGCCGTGGGCTGTGATATCGCGCTGGCACTGGCGGTCGATGTGTCCGGGTCGGTTGACGACGCAGAGTATCGCTTGCAGATGCAGGGGCTGGCGGACGGGCTGCGCGACGCAACGGTGGCCGATGCGCTGATCAAGGCCAAGGCGCAGGTGATACTGGTGCAATGGACCGGCGACCAGCGTCAGGAGGTTTCGATCGGCTGGACCGCGATGGACAGCGCCACAGCGCCCGAGGCATTTGCCCGCAAGGTTGAAACCGCCCCCCGCGCCTGGCGGAATTACTCCACCGCCATTGGCGCCGCGCTGGCCTTTACGCGGGCGGCGTTTTCGGCGGCCCCGCCCTGCCGTCGCCAGGTGATCGACCTGTCCGGCGACGGCAGTTCAAACGAGGGCATCGCGCCGCAAACCCTGCGCAGCGGGCTTTGGCGGGACGGTTTCACCGTCAACGGTCTGGCGATTGAAGGGTCAGAACCGGATCTGACCGCCTATTACTGGGAACATGTGATCGCGGGCGAAAACGCCTTTGTGGTCACCGCGAACGGCTTTGCCGACTACCCTGCCCGCATCAAGCTGAAATTGCTGCGCGAAGTGACGGAACAGATATCGCAAACCGATATGGTCGCGAAACGGCGCTATGCCGGCCGCTGATCCGGGACAGGCGGCAGCCGCAACCGGTTTGCTGGCACATATATCCCTTGCCGTTGCCGCAGTAAGCAGGCAGGCTTGGCCCGTCCAGACGGTCGATCAGGGGTGGTGATGTCCTTCAATGAAATGCCGGTGACCGGAACCATCGGCGCGGAAATCTCCGGCTGTGATCTGGCCGCGCCATTGTCCGAAGACGCCGCCGCGCGCCTGAAGGATGCTTTGGCCCGGCATCAGGTGCTGTTTTTCCGCGACCAGTCCCTGCGCCTTGAAGATCAAAAGCGCCTGACGCAGGGGTTCGGCCCCCTGCTGCGCATCCCCTATGTGACCCCGATGGCCGACCACCCCGAGGTGATCCGGGTGCTGAAAGAAGCCACCGAAGGCGGCGGGGTTTTCGGCGGCGACTGGCATCAGGACTTTTCCTTTCTTGAAACCCCGCCCGCCGGGTCGATCCTGTCGGCGGTCGAAGTGCCCGCCTTTGGCGGCGACACGTTATGGGTGTCACAGGCCACCGCATGGGAGGCTTTGCCGGAGCCGTTAAAGGCCGTGCTGCGCGGGCGCGATGCGATCCATGTCGGCAAGCCCTATGGCGTTCGGTGGGCACCGCCGATGGCTGAACGATCAGGCGCTTCGATCCAGATGAGCCGGGGCGATCCCAGCGCCGATCGTGAACGCCGCCACCCCGCCGTGATCCGCAATCCCGTCACCGGGCGCGAGGCCCTGTTCCTGAACCCGCTTTACGTGCTGCGGCTGGAGGGCCTGACCGAGGAACAATCACGCCCGATCCTTGAAGCCGTGCAAAAGCACAGTATCCGGCCGGAATTCCAATGCCGCTGGCGCTGGCGGGCCGGTGATGTGGCGATCTGGGACAATCTTTTCACCCAGCATTTCGCGGTCAACGACTATTTCGGCCAGCGCCGGGAAATGTGGCGCACGACCTTTGGCGGGCCAGAGCCGCGGGCGCTGGCTGTTTGAACGGGCCGGACCTGAAACCCGGCGTTGAGCGCGCCGAACGCCGTCTGGGCGACTGGGTACGCGGCCGCCTGCCCGGCTGGCTGGTGGAATTCGTGATGTTCGTGCTGAAACAGGGCTGGGCCTGCCTGTTCGGCGCGTTGTTGCTGTTGGCGATCATCAGCAGCAAGGCCGTCTGGCAGGCGGACTGGCCGCTCAGCCGTTACGACGCCCTGTTTTTGTTTGCGCTGGCGGTACAGGCGCTGTTCCTGCTCTTGCGGCTGGAAAGCTGGGACGAGGCCCGGGTGATCCTGATCTATCACGTCACCGGCACCGTGATGGAGGTTTTCAAACTTCATATGGGCAGTTGGGATTACCCCGATCAGGGTATCGCCGAAATTGCCGGGGTGCCGTTGTTTTCAGGCTTCATGTATGCCTCGATCGGGTCTTATATGGCGCGGGTGATACGGATTTTTCACATGCGTTTCGCGCCCTATCCGCCGTTCTGGTCAACGGTGCTTCTGGCCGGCGCGATCTATCTGAACTTCTTCAGCCACCATTTCCTGCCCGACATCCGGCCACTGCTGTTCTTTGCGACGGTGGCTTTGTTCTGGCGCACCCGGATCTGGTTTTACGTCTCGGAGGTGCCGCGCTGGATGCCCTTGCCGCTGGCGGCTTTTCTGTCGGCCTTCTTTGTCTGGGTGGCCGAAAATATCGGCACCTTCACCCAGACATGGGCCTATCCCGGCCAACATCATCTGGCCTGGGTCAGTTTCGGCAAATTCGGATCCTGGTATATGCTGCTGTTTGTCAGTTTCGTGCTGGTGACGCTGGTGTTTCGCGACGTGCTGTCGCGTCAGCCGTTGCGCCCCGGCCCTTTGGCCGCCAAAGCCTGAGGTTTCTGCCAGA
>JAURMY010000333.1 GCA_030830465.1 Alphaproteobacteria bacterium | reverse complement strand
GAGCTGAGGGCCCCGTCAAGTTGCCGGCCGCCGTGGTTGGACACGATAATCGCATCGGCCCCGACATTGACCGCCATTTTCGCGTCTTCGACATCCATGATCCCTTTCAGGATCATCGGGCCGCCCCACATTTTCTTGATCTTTTTCGCGGCTTCCCAATCGAGTTTCGGATCGAATTGCTGCGCGGTCCATTCCATCAGTTTGGACGGATCGGTCACCGTATCGACATGGCCGACGATATTGCGGAACGCGCGCCGGTTGGTGCCAAGCATGCCCAGACCCCAACGCCATTTCGTTGACAGGTTGATCAGGTTGGCCAGGGTGGGTTTGGGTGGCGCGGACAGGCCGTTTTTCAGATCGCGGTGGCGCTGGCCCAGAATTTGCAGATCAAGCGTCAGCACAAGGGCAGAACATTTCGCGGCCCTGGCCCGTTCGATGATCGCTTTCAGGAATTTTTCGTCCCGCATCACGTAGAGCTGAAACCAGAAGGGTTTTGTGGTGTTTTCGGCCACATCCTCGATCGAGCAGATTGACATGGTGGACAGGGTGAAGGGCACGCCGAATTTTTCGGCGGCCTTTGCGGCCTTGATCTCGCCATCGGCGTGCTGCATGCCGCACATGCCGATCGGTGCAAGGGCGACCGGCATGGCGACATCCTGGCCGATCATCTTGGTTTTGGTTGTCCGGTTTGACATATCCACCGCGACGCGCTGGCGGAAATGGAGTTGCTGGAAATCCGTCGAGTTTTCGCGAAAGGTCTGTTGGGTCCAGGACCCGGTTTCGGCATATTCGTAGAACATTTTCGGGACCCGCCGTTTGTAGATCCGGTGCAGGTCTTCGATGCAGGTGATCACGGTCATGGCGCTGTCCTTGAATGTGGCAGGGGATGTTTACCGGTGAAGGTTTTGCGGCGCAATGCGATATTGAAAAACGGCGGGGTCAGGGTGTGGCCGCAAAGGTCACGTCAAGGTCCGGCAGGTCGACGCCTTCCAGATGGGTTTGCCAGCGGTCGCCGGCAAAGACCGGGCGGGCATCGGTCAGGGTGCCGGTGGTGATCCATTCGCCCGCGCCAATCGGTGCCGCGCCGGGCATTGCCTCTGTTTCCGCAATCAGGCGGCGCAGGGCCTGAAGCGGGCCGCCAAGCACGTCTTCGCCGGACCCTTTCAGGGTGCCGGAAGGGCCGGTCAGGGTGATTTTCAGGTTGGCAAGCGGGTGCCCGCCATGGGCCAGAAACGGTGCGGCGGCCTGTGGCGGTCCATAGGCAAAAGACGCGTGCATCGCAAAGGCGGCGACCGAGTCGGGCGCTGTGAATTGCCAGCCGGGATAGGCGGACCAGACCACCTCAAAGCCATGCGCGATCCGGTCGATACAGGCGGCAAGGCGCGTGTCGGTCATTGCCGCATTCGGCGTCTCGATGAAGTGAAAGGCGATTTCCGGCTCGATCCGGCATTCCGGCAAAGCCGGCAGCGTGACGCGCCGGTCATTTGGAATGTGCCGGGTGCTGTTTTGATACATCCAGCCCCAGACCGGCGCATGGACATTATAGATGTCCCAGATCTTGCGGTTGGTAAACCCGATCTTGCGCCCCGCAACCCTGTCGCCCCGGGAGATGCGCCGGGCATGGATGTCGGCGGCGACGGCGTAACCTTCGGCCAGGGTCATTTCGGGCCAGTCGCGACTGGGGGGTGTCAGTTGCGCACCTTGGTCAAAGGCGGCCAGCAGGCGGGTTGCAACCGCCGAGGCCCGGCTGTCAGGCACGATGCGCCCCGTCGGCCAGCGTTTTGACAAAGGCCAGAACTTCGGCCGGGGATTTCTTGTTGCCCAGCAGGTCCACAATGGCCGAGCCCACCACCACGCCATCGGCGATCTTGCCAATGGCTTCGGCGGCTTCGGGGGTTTTGATGCCAAAGCCGACGCAAACCGGAATATCGGTCGATTGCTTGATCCGCGCCACTTCGGGCGCAACCGCGGCGGCATTCGCTGAGGCGGCACCGGTGATGCCGGTGATGGACACATAATAAAGAAAGCCCGAGGTGTTTTGCAGCACTTTCGGCAGGCGCCGGGCATCGGTCGTGGGGGTCGCCAGCCGGATAAAGTTCATGCCGGCCGCATTGGCGGGAATGCACAATTCCTCGTCCTCTTCGGGCGGCAGGTCGACCACGATCAGCCCGTCAATTCCGGCGGCTTTGGCATCGACCAGGAACTTGTCCACCCCGTGGCTGAAGATCGGGTTGTAATATCCCATCAGAACGATGGGCGTTGTGCTGTCGCCCTTGCGAAACGCGCGGGCCAGATCCAGCGTCTTGTTCAGGGTCATGCCCGCTTCCAGCGCCCGCTGACCGGCCAACTGGATTGTCGGGCCGTCGGCCATGGGATCGGTGAAGGGCAGGCCCAGTTCGATCACATCGGCCCCGGCTGCGGGCAGGCCCTGGACCACCGCCAGCGAGGTTGCGAAATCCGGGTCGCCGGCCATCACATAGGTCACAAAGGCGGCTTTGTTTTCGGCTTTCAGGCGGGCGAAAGTGTCGTCAATGCGGGTCATCTGGTCCTCGTAATCTGTCGGCACAGGGTTTCGCCGAAACCGGGGTCAAAGGCAATGGGCGATTAGGTCTCAGGGGTGGCGACGATCCAATGGGTGCCGAACCGGTCTTTCACCATGCCAAACCCCGGTGAAAAGAAACTGGGGCCGAACGGGTGAATGGCCGCGCCGCCGTCCAGCAGGGCGTAATAGACCCGTTTGCCGTTTTCGACGGTCTTGCAGTTGTAATAGACCGAACTGCCTTTCTGGTCGTCGCCCTTGACCCCCTCGGGATAGTCCGAGGCCATGAACGCGCCGCCATCCACCGACATATGTCCATGCATGATGCGGTCGGATTTCGGCGCGGCAGGATCCTGCACGTCGGAATAGCGCATCATATAAAGGTCATTCGCCCCAAAAAGATCGGCGTAAAACGTCATGGCTTCGGCGCACTGACCTTGAAAATGGATGTATGGGGAAAAGGTCATGGCGACTCTCTGGGTTGCTGTACGGTGCGACTATGGCCGCGCGTCCTTCGGCTTGCAAGCGCCGCCGCCAACCCCTACAAGCGGGCCGGATTTCTTTGCCATCGGAGACAACAATGGGTTTCAAGACCGGTATCGTGGGCCTGCCCAATGTGGGAAAATCGACCCTGTTCAACGCGCTGACCAAAACCGCGGCGGCACAGGCGGCGAATTTTCCGTTTTGCACGATTGAACCCAATGTGGGGGAAGTCTCGGTTCCCGATGCGCGCTTGGACAAGCTGGCGGCGATTGCCGGCTCCAAGCAGATTATCCCGACCCGGATGACCTTTGTGGACATTGCCGGGCTGGTCAAAGGTGCCAGCAAGGGCGAGGGGCTGGGCAACCAGTTTCTGGCCAATATCCGCGAATGCGACGCCATTGCCCATGTTCTGCGCTGTTTTGAGGATGACGACATCACCCATGTCGAAGGCCGGGTTGATCCTCTGGCCGATGCGGACACGATCGAAACGGAACTGATGCTGGCCGATATGGAAAGCATCGAAAAGCGGCTTCAGAACTTGTCACGCAAGATCAAGGGCGGGGATAAATCCTCGGTTGAGCAGGATGCGCTGCTGCGCCGGGCGCTGGCAGCCCTTGAAAGTGGCAAACCGGCCCGCACGGTTTCGGTGGATGCCGAGGAACTGAAAAGCTGGCGCATGTTGCAGTTGCTGACCGCCAAACCGGTGCTGTTTGTGTGCAACGTCGAAGAGGAAAGCGCCGCCAGCGGCAATGCCCAATCCGCGCGCGTGGCGGAAATGGCGGCGGCACAGGGTGCCGGATGTGTGGTGATTTCCGCCGCCATTGAGGAAGAGATCAGCCAGCTTGACGATGATGAACGCCAGATGTTCCTGGAGGAAATGGGCCTGCATGAGGCGGGTCTGGACCGGCTGATCCGCGCCGGCTATGACTTGTTGCATCTTCAGACCTATTTCACCGTCGGCCCGAAAGAGGCCCGCGCCTGGACCATCCGCCAAGGCACCGCGGCACCGCAGGCCGCGGGTGTGATCCATGGCGATTTTGAACGCGCCTTTATCCGCGCGGAAACCATCGCCTATGACGATTACGTGTCACTGAACGGCGAACAGGGCGCGAAAGAGGCGGGCAAGATGCGGGCCGAAGGCAAATCCTATCTGGTGAAAGACGGCGACGTTCTGCATTTCCTGCACGGCAGTTAAAACCGCGATCAGCCGTTTTCGGCGCGGAAGGCCTTCAACTGATCCCCCAGCGCCTTGATCCCTTCGCGGATTTTCGCATCCGGTTGGGCCGAGTAATTGATCCGGGCGTAATTTTCCCGCGGCGTCACCGGAAAGAACGATCCGCCGGGCACATAGGCCACGCGCGCCTTGGGCAGGGCATGGCTGCGCATGAAGGCCTCGGCGTCAAACCCTTCGGGAAAGGTCAGCCAGGTGAACAGCCCGCCCTCGGGGTCGGTACAGGTGATATCCTGCGGCAGGTAGCGCCGGATCGCGTCCAGCATCACATTTTTCTTGCGTCGGTAATTGGCCTGCAATTCGCGGATATGGGCGGCCAGATCATAGCGTTCCAGATAAAGACTGGCCGCCGCCATGTTCAGCGTACTGGTCTGGGTGTCGGCGGCCACTTTGAGCAGGCCAAGCTGGTCGATCATCGCGCGGGAACCTGTCGCCCATCCCAAACGCATGGCCGGGGCCAGGATCTTGGAAAAACTGCCAAGGTGAATAACCCGCCCGTCGCTGTCCAGACTGCGCAGCGTTGGCAGGGACGTGCCGGTAAACCGGATATGGCGATAAGGCGTGTCTTCCAGAACCATCACGTCAAACCGGCGGGCCAGGTCCAGCAATCTGTGCCGCCGTTCCAGCGACAGGGTCACGCCGGTCGGGTTCTGGAAATCCGGCACGGTGTAGATCATCTTGGTGTTGGGATTGGCGCTCAGGGCGGCTTCCAACTGGTCCATGCGCATACCTTCGCCATCCATCTCAACGGCGACATAGCTTGGTTGGCAAGGGTTGAAGGCAATCAGCGCCCCCAGAAAAGTCGGGTCTTCGGTGATGATGACATCGCCGGGATTGACCAGCATTTTCGCCGTCAGATCCAGGCCCTGCTGCGAGCCTTGCAGGATCAAGACGTCATCGGCACCGCAGTCCATCCCGTCGGCGCGCAGCAGGCCCGCGATCTGGCCGCGCAGGGTTTCGCTGCCGTTTGAGGCGGCATATTGCAGCGATTGCGCCCCGGAACGCAGAATCGCGTCGCTGTAAACCGCCGCAAGGGCTGCCGCCGGAAACTGGGTGGCATCGGGATAGCCGCCGGCAAAGGATGTGATGGACGGATCGGACCCCAGCGCCAGCAACTCCCCCACAGCCGAAGGTTTGACCGTGTCCATGCGACGGGCGAGTTCATATTCCATGGCGGGCGGCTTTCTGACCTTTGGGCGCGATAAGGCCTGACCATAGTGCCGAAAATGGCGGGCACAAGCCGAATGCCTAACCGGTGCTCCAGGCGCGGGGCTGTTTCATGCCAGCCATCTTGCAGGCCTGCCGGACATAACCATAAGGGAACAGATCATACAGTTCCTTGCGCGCGCCGGATTTGTCCTTGTCGCCCTGTTCGGCCAGATATTTCAGCACGAACCGGGCGTCTGCGGCGATGCCGTGCTCGGCCTGATAATCCCGCATAAAGGCGATGACCTGCCAGTGCCGATCGGTCAGGGTGATCCCTTCCTGGGCTGCGGCATAGGCGGCAAAGGCTTTGGTCCATGTTTCGGGATCGGTCAGATAACCGGCCTCATCGACCGCAACCGTGCCGTCCGGCAAGGGTATCTGGCTGATCTGATCCGGTGTGGTGCGCATGTTTCGTCCTTATGGGCAAAGGCGAGCGGTGTCTTTACTATAGGCGCGCGCCGACCGGTGCGCAAATGCCGGACCTGCGGCCTAACGCCCCTTGCAACGGTTGCAACTGCGCGGCGATTGCGCGAACGTGATGCTGGCGGCAAAGCGTGAACGGGCGGTAAATGGGACAACAGGCAGTGGCGAAATCAGGGCGACCCTGGGCGCTGATCGGGGCCGGACCGATGGGGCTGGCGATGGCCAAATCCCTGCGTGAGCAGGGCATCCCGTTTCTGGGCTTTGAGATGTCAAGCGGCGTTGGCGGTTTGTGGGATATCGACGCCCCACGGTCCACGATGTACGAAACCGCGCATTTGATTTCGTCCAAGACCATGACCGAATTCACCGATTTCCCGATGCGTCCCGAGGTGGCAGAATACCCGTCGCACCGTGAAATGAAGCGATATTTCAACGACTTCGCCCAGCATTACGACCTGAAGCGGTCCTATATGTTTGACACCGAGGTTGTGTCTGCGGTGCCGGCTGGTGCTTCTGGTGAAGGCTGGAACGTGACATGGCGCAATCTGGATGGCAGCGAGTCGACCGCGCGGTTTGCCGGTGTCCTGATTGCCAACGGCACCTTGTCAGAGCCCAACCTGCCGGAATTCCCCGGCCGGTTCAGCGGGCAGCTGATCCATTCCAGCCAGTACAGCCACCCGACACAATTCACCGGCAAAAAGGTGCTGGTGGTGGGGGCTGGCAATTCCGGCTGTGACATTGCGGTGGATGCGATTCACCACGGACTGCGCTGCGATCTGTCAATGCGGCGCGGCTATTACTTCGTGCCGAAATACGTTTTTGGCCGCCCGGCTGACACGATGGGCGGGGCGATCCGCTTGCCGATGTGGCTGAAGCGGCGGGTGGACGGGATGATCCTGCGCTGGTTCGTCGGAGATCCGCAGAAATACGGGTTTCCGAAGCCTGATTACGCCCTTTACGAGGCCCATCCGGTGGTCAACTCGCTGATCCTGTTTCATGCGGGCCATGGCGATGTCCTGATCCGCCCCGATATTGCCCGGATGGACGGCAAGACCGTTCATTTCAAGGATGGCAGCCAGTCGGATTACGATATGATCCTGGCCGCCACGGGATACAAACTGCATTACCCTTTCATCGCGCGGGAATTGCTGAACTGGCAGGGAGACGCGCCGCATCTGTTTCTGAACGCCATGCATCCCGATCGGGATGATCTGTTTGTTCTGGGCATGGTCGAAGCCTCGGGTCTGGGCTGGCAGGGCCGCCATGAACAGGCCGAGATGATCGCGCGCTACATTGCCGGGCTGGCCGTCGGCAATCGGGCGGCACAGGCGATCAAGGCGGAAAAGGCGCGGGGATTTCAGCGCCTGACAGGTGGGACAAACTATATCAATCTGGCGCGCATGGCCTATTATGTGGACAAATCAACTTACCGCAAGGCGGTGACAAGCCGGATCAAGGCGCTGAAACAGGGGGCAAAATGACGGATATTGACGGTGTGATGCTGAATTTCAGCCCGGCCAGCCTGCAATTGCTGAACGGCATCCTGGCCATTGTGATGTTTTCCATCGCGCTTGATTTGCGGATGGAGGATTTCCGCCAGTTGATCCGCGCGCCAAAGCCGATGCTGGCCGGGCTGTTTTCGCAGTTCGTGGCGCTGCCGGTCCTGACCTATTTGATGGTTCTGGCGCTGAACCCGCGCCCGTCGATTGCTTTGGGTCTGATCCTTGTGGCGGCCTGTCCGGGGGGCAATATCTCAAACTTCATCACCCACCGCGCGGGCGGAAATGCGGCGCTGTCGGTGTCAATGACCGGGGTTGCGACGCTGGCGGCGATCGTGATGACGCCGTTCAACGTGGCCTTGTGGGGGTCGCTTTACGCGCCGACGCGGGCGATTTTGCACGCCACCACAATCGACCCGGTGTCGATGGCGGTTACGGTCGGGCTGATGCTGGTCTTACCCCTCTGTCTGGGCCTGTTGGTAAATGGCCGCTTGCCGGCCCTGGCCGCGCGGATCAGAAAGCCGATGCAATGGCTGTCGATGCTGATTTTCGTGGCCTTTATCGTGCTGGCGCTGGCGGCGAACTGGGCGTTTTTCCTAAGCTACGTTGGGGCGG
>JAURMY010000332.1 GCA_030830465.1 Alphaproteobacteria bacterium | reverse complement strand
GGCCGATGAACAAGCACAGCCCCGCCGACGAAATCACGCTGCACGGCATGAAGGTCAACGCCCATCCCGGTCAGCGCCCGGTCCATGTGGATCATTGTGACACGGTGGTGAAACTGTTCGCCGCCCGCTGTGCCGAACTGGGCCCGCGTACGGCGCATCGCGAAAAAGACTATGGCATCTGGCAAAGCTACAGTTGGGCCGATTACTGGACCCACGCGAAATGGATCGGTCTGGGGCTGGTGGCACTGGGTTTGAAACGCGGCGAAGTGGTTTCGATCCTGTCCGAGGACCGCAAGGAATGGGCTTATGCCGATATGGGTGTTCAATGCGTCGGCGGCATTGCTTCGGGCGTTTACACGACCGACAGCGCCAGCCAGCTTGAATATCTGCTGCGCGACAGCGACAGCCGGTTTCTGTTTGTCGAGGATGACGAACAGCTTGATAAATTTCTTGAGATTGCCGACAAGGCCAAGCAGGTCACCAAGGTCATCATTCTTGAAGATGAGGGCCTGCATGATCTGAACAACGACCGCTGCATTTTCATTCAGGACCTTTACAAGCTGGGCCAGGCCTATGACGCGGAAAACCCCGGATATTTCGAGGCTGAAATCAACAAGGCCCAGCCCGGCGACACTGGTCTGCTGATCTATACCTCGGGGACGACCGGCATGCCCAAGGGCGCCATGCTGACCCAGGAAAACATCATCGCGGCGATGGAATGCGGGGCCCATTGCCTACCGGTTTTTCCTGAGGACGAGCAACTGTGCTTCCTGCCGCTCTGTCATATTCTGGAACGCGACGTGTCGATCTATTTCCCGCTTGCGGCGAAATCGACGGTGAATTTCGCGGAAAGCCCGGAAACCGTGTTTGACAATATGCAGGAAGTCTCGCCCACCGTGTTCACCGCCGTACCGCGGGTCTGGGAAAAGGTCTATTCCCGCGTCCTGGTTCTGGCGCAGGAGGCCACCTGGATTGGACGGCTGGCCTTTGGTCTGGCCGTCAAGGCGGGGCTGAAACGGGCGGATTACCTGTTGGAAGGTAAACCGGTGCCGGCCATGGTCGCCTTGAACTATGCGATCTGGAACACGCTGGTTTTGAAAAACCTGCGGGTCATGCTGGGCATGGACCGGCTGCGGCGCGGCACCACCGGAGCGGCGCCGATTTCGCCTGAACTGTTGCGCTGGTACTGGGCCATTGGCGTGCCGCTGATCGAAGGTTACGGCATGACCGAAAACACCGGCATCGCCACGGTCAACACACCGCTAAAGAACCGCATCGGCAGCATCGGCCACGCCTATCCGGGCATGCAGGTGCGGCTGGGCGAGGCCGAGGAAATCCAGACCTACGGGCTGTGCAATTTCAAGGGCTACTGGAACAACAACGAAAAAACCGCCGAAACCTTCACCGATGACGGGTGGCTGCGCACCGGCGACGTGGGCCGTATCGACAAGGACGGTTTTGTCACCATCACCGGGCGGATCAAGGACATCATCATCACCGCCGGCGGCAAGAATATCACGCCAGCGGAAATCGAAAGCCGGCTGAAATTCTCGCATTTCATCTCGGATGCGGTTATCATCGGCGACAAGCGGAAATATCTGACCTGCCTGATCATGATCGATCAGGAAAACGTGGAAAAATACGCCCAGGACCACAAAGTGCCGTTCAGCGATTTCGCCTCTCTTTGCGCCGCCGAAGAGGTGGTTTCGCTGATCCGCAAAGAGGTTGAAAAGGTGAATGCCGAATTCGCGCGGGTCGAACAGATCAAGGATTTCCGGCTGATCAACGTCCTGTTGACCGCCGAGGATGAAGAGTTGACGGCAACCATGAAGCTCAAGCGCGGCTTTGTGGAGAAAAAACATGCGCCCCTGATCGAGCAAATGTATTAACCCCGGGCATCCCGCCCGGACTTTTTCCAATGGGAGGAAAAACAGATGAAGAAACTGACAACAACCTTGCTGGCGGCGACGCTGGCTGTTGGCGCGGGCTTTGCCGCCTCAGCCGACGAACAGGGCGTAACCGCGACCGAAGTGACCTTCGGCTCGGTCAACGACCTGTCCGGCATTTTCGCCGCTGTCGGCGTGCCGGCGGTCAACGGCGCGAACATGCGCTTTGACGAGGTCAATGCCGCCGGTGGCGTGCATGGCCGGATGATCAAATTCATCGTCGAGGACAACGGCTATCAGATGCCCAAAGCGATGCAGGGCTACAACAAGCTTCTGAACAGCGACAAGGTCTTTGCCATGCTGCTGTCGCTTGGAACCCCGATGAACATCGCCGGTTTCAAACTGCTGGACCCCAAGGGCATTCCGAACGTCAGCCCGCTGTCGGCGGCCCGTGAAATGCTGTCCGAGCCGATCCACACCCACTTTACCGGATTTTCCAGCTATTGGGATCAGGTTCAGGCCGGTGTGACCTTTATCGCCAATGCAAAAGGCGCCAAGACGGTTTGCACAATGTATATCCCGTCGGATTTCGGCAAGGAAATTGCCGAGTCGACCAAGGATATCACCGCCAAGCTGGGCCTGACATTCGGCGACGAAACCACCCACAAGCCGGACGAGCTTGATTTCGTCGGCTCGCTGCAAAAGCTGAACGCAGCCGGTTGTGAACTGATCACCATGGCCGTTGGCGTGCGTCAGGGCATCACCATTGTTGGCACCGCCAAGAAACTGGGCCTGACCAACATTTCCTTCATGAACACATCCGCTGGCTTCCTTGAGCCGGTTGCGATGGTTCCGGGCGGTGTGACCGACGGGCTTTATGCCTCCTCCGGCTGGCAGGACCTGTACTCGCGCGCGGCTGAGCCGGTTCC
>JAURMY010000331.1 GCA_030830465.1 Alphaproteobacteria bacterium | reverse complement strand
AGACCACGGGCTGGATCCACCGGGCCGCCCTGAAGATGAAAAACGTCGATATGATCGGCGGTGTGAACTACGAAAAAATTGACGGCAAAGGGCTTTATATCAGCTTTGGCGAGGCGCGGGAAAATCCGCGTTTGATCGAGGTGGACAATGTGATCCTGTGTTCGGGTCAGATACCGGATCGCGGTTTGGCGGATGCCTTGCAGGCGGCGGGCCAAACTGTGCATGTGATCGGCGGTGCCGATGTGGCCTCGGAACTGGATGCAAAACGCGCGATCAATCAGGGGTCCCGACTGGCCGCCAGCCTTTAACGCAGCGCGTTCATCGCCTTGACCAGTTCGGCGGTGATCGCGGGTTCCGACAGGGCATGGCCAGCGGTTGGCACCATCACCAATTCACCCGCCGGCCATTTCGCGGCCAGCGCATGGGCGCGGGCGGGCGGGCAGATCATGTCGTACCGCCCCTGCACGATCACGCCGGAAATATGGGCGATCTTGTCGACATTGTTCAGAATGGCCTGGGATTCGGTCAAAAAGCCGTTGTTGATGAAGTAATGGTTTTCCAACCGGGCAAAGGCCCGCGCATAGTCCGCCGGACTGGCGCCCCGATTGTCCGATGGCTCTAAAACCGCCAGGGCGCTTTCCCAGCCAGCCCAGGCGCGGGCATGGGTGGTCTGAACCTCGATATCGTCGGAAAACAGGCGCTTGTGATAGGCCGCGATCAGATCGCCCTGTTCGGCCTTTGGGATCAGATCGATAAAACGGGCCCATTCTTCGGGCCAGAACTGCGAAGCACCACCGCCATAAAACCAGTCAAGCTCGGCCTTTGTCATCAGGAACACACCGCGCAGGATCAGGTTGCTGACCCGCATTGGATGGGCCTGGGCATAGATCAGCGACAGGGTTGCACCCCATGAGCCGCCGAAAACGATCCATTTGTCGATGTTCAAGAGGTCGCGGATTTGCTCGATATCCGCAACCAGATCCCAGGTCGTGTTCGCCTCGACCGAGGCCGTCGGCTTGCTGCGGCCACAGCCGCGCTGGTCAAACAGCACCACCCGGTAAACGTCGGGATCAAAAAACCGCCGCATTGCCGGGCTGCATCCTCCGCCCGGCCCGCCATGCAGAACCACGACCGGAATGCCCTTGGGATTGCCGCATTGCTCCATATATATCTGATGACCGCCGCTGACCGACAGAACGCGCTGATCAAACGGCCCGATGGACGGGTAGAGCAGATCAGCGGCATTGTTTGGGCTTACAGACTTCATCATCGACGGTTATGAGGGGTTCCGGGGCGTTGTTTATTCCCCCATCCTTGGCAGGTTGAACCGGAGAGTGCAATGCAATCGACCACAACAATTGACCAGGCGGAAGTCGCCAAATTTGAAGCGATGGCGGCTGAGTGGTGGGATATGAACGGCAAGTTCAAGCCGCTGCATATGATGAATCCCTGCCGGCTGGATTATATCACCGAGCAAATCGCCGCCGAGTTTGGCCGCGACCTGACCACCCCCCTGCCCTTCACGGGACTGCGCCTTTTGGATATCGGATGCGGCGGCGGCCTGTTGTCGGAACCCATGGCCCGGCTTGGGGCGACAGTGGTGGGTGCGGATGCGGCAGCGCGCAACATTCCGGTTGCCCGCGTTCACGCCGAACAATCGGGCCTTGCGATTGATTACCGTCACACCACCGCCGAAGCATTGGCCGAAGCGGGCGAACGGTTTGATGTTATCCTGAATATGGAAGTCGTCGAACATGTCGCTGATCCGCTGGCCTATCTGACCGCCTGTCATGACTTGTTGAAGGCGGGCGGGCTGATGCTGTGTTCCACGCTGAACCGGAACACCAAAAGCTTTGTGATGGCCATTGTCGGGGCCGAACATGTGATGCGCTGGCTGCCAAAGGGCACCCATGACTGGAACAAGTTCATCACGCCGGACGAATTATACAGGCTGATCGAAACTGCCGGATTGCGCCCGGTCGACCGCAAGGGGTTCGTGTTCAATCCCCTGTCCTGGGCCTGGTCGATTTCGGCCCGCGACCTCAGCGTCAATTATGTGACGGCCAGCGTTAGGCCCGAGCGTTAACCGGTGCCGGGAGCCAGACCCGGCACCGAATGTCACATCAAGTGATTACCCAGCGCAACAGGCCGTTGCCCTGCACAAAGTCCAGATTGGCCGCCCAGGCGTCCAGTCCAAAGATATGGCCGGCATTCCTGACGATCAGCAACCACAGCACAATGGCATCAACGATATGAAAATCGATGATGAAGTTGTTGGTGTCGCCGATATACGGAAAGTCCATATGCGCCATCCAATAGATCAGCATCAAAAAGATACCGAAAAAGGCGGAAACCCGCGTCATCAGCCCGGAAATCAGCGACAGACCGATCAGCAGGTGACCATAGGCCACCATGAACGACACCACCGGCGCAATCACCGGTCCGGTGAAGATTGAAAAGAACCCGTTGAAGGTCTTGGTGTGGGTCAAAAAGCCGGAAATGCTCCAGCCCGGCACCAGAACCTGATGGGACGCTGCATATAGAAACACCCAACCGATCGAAATCCGCAGCAGGACAAGGATGGTTCTTTCAAGACTGGAATTTTGCATTGTGATCTCCTCTCAAGCAAATGCCAATGGAAGGAGACTAGGTATCTTAGGGTCAACCGCATTGACCGGCGTCAACGTATGACAATGCAATTTGTGATAGGATGATGGCGCGTCAAATGTCTTTTTCAAGCCGTCCGCGCAGTTCGCGCAGGATCGGCAAGACCGAACGGATCTTTTCCGATCCCAGCGACTGCACCACCTCGTCGAAAATCGGTGCGATCGCCTTGACCGCTTCGTCGCGCGCCGCCAGTCCGGCGTTGGAAATACCAACGAACTTGCGCCGCGCATCGTCCCAGTCGGGGCGGACATGAATATACCCGGCGATTTCAAGCTTACCCAGCGTGTTGGTCATCGCGCCTTTGGTCACGTGAAACAGCCGCGCCAGCTGCGCCGGGGTTCGTTCGGCGTTCAGATGGGCCAGATGGTTCAGCACCGAAAAATGCGAGATTTCCATGCCTTTGGGCAAGGCACGTGACAATTGGCTGCGCGCCAGCTGATCGGCCATAGCGACCTCGCTGAACAGGGCAATGGCCAAGGGATCATTGCGCACCGTCATGCGGGGCCTTGATAGGTTCTGTCATGGGTCAACGAGGGCACGCGGCGGCGGGCCTCGGCCACGGCCTTCAGGTCCAGATCCACAAAGGTCACGCCCGGTTCGGTTCCGCCATCGGCCAGAACCTCGCCCCAGGGCGCGACCGCCAGCGAATGGCCATAGGTCTGGCGCGGTTTGCCGGTTGAAACCGGGTGGTCGCCGCATTGTGCCGGGGCCAGAATAAACGCGCCTGTCTCAATCGCGCGGGCGCGCAGCAGGACATGCCAGTGGGCCGCGCCGGTCACGGGTGAAAACGCCGACGGCTGGGTGATGATCCCCGCCCCGGCCTTGGCAAGATCACGGTGCAGATGCGGAAAGCGCATGTCATAGCACACCGTCAGGCCAACCGTGCCAAAGGGCGTTTCCGCGGTCACCGCCCGGTCGCCCGGCCGGAAACCCGCACTTTCGCGATAGGTTTCCTGCGCGGTCACATCCACGTCAAACATATGAATTTT
>JAURMY010000330.1 GCA_030830465.1 Alphaproteobacteria bacterium | reverse complement strand
CTTCGTCGCTGAGTTTGCCGCGATGTCTGCGCCGCCCCGCCATTCAGCCCTCGGGCGTCAGGCGGCGCGCGATGGCGTTGGGCAACAGAACCACCATGCGCCCGCCGTCCTTGGTCTGGCCCGCCAGTTTGCCCGCCTCGTCACCGGTGCCGAAAAAGATATCTGCCCGCTGCGGCCCCTTGATCGCTGAACCCACGTCCTGTGCGACCACCAGCCGCCTTAAGGCGGAAAACCCGCCTTTTTCAATCCAGACCGGCGCGCCCATCTGGGTATAGCGCGGGTCCACCGCGATTGAGCGCATAGAGGAAATCGGCCGGTAGAGAGCACCCATCGGGCCGGTATCGTCGCCATGGTCTTTCAGTTCCCGGAAAAACACATAAGAGGCGTTGTGCTGCAAAAAGGCCCGGCCGCGTTCCGGGTTTTTTTGCACATAGGCGCGGATCCCCTCGATCGACGCTTCGGTCATCGTGATATCGCCCTGCCGGATCATTTCGCGGGCTGCCGACCGGTAGACATGGCCGTTTTCGCCGGCATATCCCACCCGAACCGAGGTTCCGTCGGCCAGCAAGATTTTGCCCGACCCTTGAATATGCAGGTAATAGGCCTCGACCGGGTCGCTGACCCAGGCGATTTCCAAACCCTTGCCCTCCAATGCGCCCGCGTCAATTTCCGCGCGGGTCGGCAATTTGCCGTCCTGGCCGGTCTGGGTCGGCATCCGGTAGACCGGCGTTTGATAGGGGCCTTCTTTTTTCCGCGACCCAAACAGTTGCGGCTCAAAATACCCGGTGAAAAGGGCGTTCTTGTCGGGGCGGACGAGGACCGGCGTGAAAAAAGTCTCAAAAAAGGTCCGGGCATCGGGCCCGGCGGCGGCATAGGCACATAAGGGTGCCCATTCCCGGGCGGAAATATCCGGGCAGGAAATCACAAACGCCTTTAATGCCGCTGACAGGTCATCTTTTTCCCAGCCCAGCAACTGGTCAAACCGAAGGGCCTTGTACCGGGGCATGCGCTGGGTCTCGGCAAGGCCGGCCGTAGCGGTTGATGCCACGGCAATTGCCAGCGCTGCCAGAATCGGGCGCATCAGCCGCCGGTTGCGACGAGTTGCCAGTTCGGGTCGGCCGATCCCATGACGCGGGCGAAGGTCCAGACATCCTTTTGGCGTTTGACCTCATTCGGGTTGCCCTCAACGATACCGCCCGAGGCGTCCTTAACGACCGATGTCAGCTCGCCAACGAATTTCAGGGTGATTTCACCCTCATTGCTGGTGCTGTCGAATTCAGCGTCCTTCAGTTTGACTTCGCGCACGCCAATGAAATTGGCCTCGATTTTCAAACCCTCTTTGGCACGGCTTTCGACCACGCCTGCAAAGCTGTCATAGACATCGTCGGACAGAAACTGTTTCAGCGTCGCCAGATCACCTTTTTCAAAGGCCATAAGGATCAGTTCATAGGCTCCGCGGGCACCGCCCATAAATTCGGTCACATTGAAACTGGGTTCGATCCGCTTCATGGCTGCCAGCGCTTTTCCGGCGCTGCCTGCGGCATCAATATGGTCGGAAATATCGTGATCCACGCCACCTTCGATCACTTCCAGATCAGGCCGCCGCTTGGAAACTTCCTTGACCGGTGCCGGAGCATTTGTCGGGCCTTCAAACCCATCGCGTGTGCCCAGAACGTTTTTCAGACGCAGCACAAGAAACAGGGCTATTCCTGCAAGGACGATCAGCTGGATCGCGGCGGATGACATTGGGTGGCTCTCCTAAATTCGGTCCGGTTCTGGCATCCGGCATGCTAAGCACATATGTAGGGCAGGTCTGCGATCAAGTCTACCGCAGGCGGTTTGATGTTTGTGTGGGGGTCATATGTGGCTGTTTTTCATCTTTGTCGCGGTTCCGATCATTGAAATCGCCCTGTTTATCTCGGTTGGCGGGGCGATTGGGCTGTGGCCGACCCTTGCGATCGTGGTTCTGACGGCCATGATCGGAACGCAATTGATGCGCCGGCAGGGGATCATGACACTGAACCGGCTGCAAACCTCGCTGGCCGAAGGGCGCAACCCGGCTGACCCAATGGCCCAGGGGGCAATGATCCTGGTGGCCGGCGTTTTGCTGTTGACGCCGGGGTTTTTCACCGACGCGATGGGCTTTTTGTTGCTGGTGCCGTTGGTTCGGACCGCGTTGGTGCGATGGGCCGCCGGGCGTTTCAGCGCGCAAAGCATGGTTTTCACCGCCAGTGCGGCATCCCGGCCCAATCCGGGCGGATCGGGGGATATCATCGACGCCGACTATTCTGTGGTGGATGAACCTTCGGGCAAGCGGCCCGAAAACCCCTCTGGCTGGACAAAACACTGAGGAAAGACATCTTGGATTGTCGCGACAAATCCGACCTGCTAGGTACGGCGCGAAAAGTTTAACCGCCCGGAGGAGCCTTTTATGGCCGACACAAACAAGCCCGCCGCTCAGGCCGAAGTGAAACCGCCGCATTTGCAGGTTTTGGGTCAGTATATCCGCGACATGTCGTTTGAAAATGTGGCCGCGCAAAAGAACATTGATAACGCCTCAATTCAGCCGAATGTTCAGGTTCAGGTCAATCTGGATGCCCGCCAGCGCGAGGCGGCCGATCATTACGAGGTTCTGATCAAGCTGAACATCGAATCCAAGAACAAGGACAACAATGACCGCGTGTTCATTCTTGAGATCGAATATGCCGGGGTTTTCGTGGTTCAGAACGTGCCAGCGGACCAACTGCATCCCTTCCTTTTGATCGAATGCCCGCGGATGATTTTCCCCTATCTGCGCCGGATCGTTGGCGACATCACCCGCGACGGGGGCTTCCCGCCGCTTAATCTGGAAAACATCGACTTTCTGGCGCTGTACCGGGGCGAAATGGCCCGGCGGGCGGAACTGGAAAAGGCTGGCAAGCCGATTTCCTGATTTCGGTCAGTCCGTCTTGGGCTTTGGCCACAGGGAATTTTCCCCCAGACTAGTGACAAAGGCCGCATGGCGGGCAACCTCGGCCTGAGTCAGCCGTTCCGGCAGCGGCTGCGGGCGGCGTGCCGGACGCCATTCGCCATCGTCATTGCCCCGGCGCCGGCTGTTGCCCTGACTGCCCGCGTCCATCATGAAGTCGGGCTGACGGCCGCCGATCAGTTCCAGATAAACCTCGGCCAGTAGTTCGGAATCCAGCAGGGCCCCGTGCTTTTCCCGCGCAGAGTTATCGACCGAAAACCGGCGGCACAGCGCATCAAGCGAGTTTTGCGCGCCGGGAAATTTCTTGCGCGCGATTTCCAGCGTGTCCAGGGCCTGGTCCATCGGAAACAGGGTGCGTTTGACCCAGCTCAGTTCCGCATTGATGAATTTCATGTCAAAGCTGGCGTTGTGAATCACCATTTTCGCGTCGCCCACAAAGGCCACGAAATCGGCGGCGATATCGGCAAAAACCGGTTTGTCAGACAGGAATTCCTCGCTCAGCCCGTGCACCGCAAAAGCGCCTTCGGGCATATCGCGTTGGGGGTTGATATATTGGTGATAGACCTTGCCGGTCGGCATATGGTTGAACAATTCGACCGCACCGATTTCCACGATCCGGTCGCCGGTGTTTGGGTCCAGCCCCGTGGTCTCGGTGTCCAGAACAACCTCACGCATCGGCATCCATCCTTTTTTGCAGGTCCAGAAGCAGGTTTTTCACTTCCTGTTCTACCGCATCAAGTGACAGGGTTTCGATCACAAAATCCGCGCGTTTGCGTTTTTCGGCGTCGGGCAATTGTTTTGACAGGATGGTGTTGAAATGATCTTCGGTCATGCCGTCGCGGGCCAGAACCCTTGCTTTCTGAATATCGGGCGGCGCGCTGACGACCAGAACCGCATCGACCCGGCCCTCAGCCCTTGTTTCATATAGCAGCGGCACATCGACCACGACCAGCGGCTGGGCCTGATCGGCAGCCTGCGCGATGAAATCCGCCCGGTCTTTGGCCACAAGGGGATGCACAACCGTGTTCAGCTTGGCAATCGCGCCGGGATCTTTCGCAATCCACAGGCGCAACCTGTCGCGGTGAACGCTGTTGTCGATCACAGCCTCGGGACAGATTTCTGCAATACCGGCAACCGCCGCGCCGTCCTTGGCATAGAGCCGGTGCACCGCGGCATCCGCATCCCAGACGGGAAT
The DNA here is from genome assembly GCA_030830465.1 of Alphaproteobacteria bacterium. The sequence goes on along the minus strand of JAURMY010000330.1, from coordinate 24,505 downwards.
GCCCGCCTTGCGGAAAAACCCGGCCGTGGTTGATTTCCCCATGCCGATAGAGCCGGTCAGTCCAAGGACAAAAGGTTTTTTGCGTGTCATTTCGGGATCGCTCCGATCTGCATCAAATGGTTCAGAACCTCGATCAAAGGCATGCCGAGAATCGTGAAATGGTCGCCCTCGATCCGGCTGAACAGGGTGACGCCGCTTTGTTCAATCTTGTAACTGCCGACGGTGTGCAGGGCCTCGTCACCGATCTGGTTCAGGTAGTCGCTTAGAAACCTGTCGCTGAAGGGGCGCATCGTCAGTCGGGCGCGCCCTATATGCCGCCACAGGGGCCGACCGTTTTGCGCGATGACGACGGCGGAAAACAGATCATGGGTCTTACCCCGCAACAGCCGCAACTGCGCCTCTGCCGCGGCCATATCCGATGGTTTGCTCAAAAGCGTGCCTGCAAGATCCGCCACCTGATCCGATCCGATCACCAGTGCCGCCGGATGTTTCGCGGAAATTCGCAGGGCTTTCAGTTCCGCCAGGGCATCCGCAATGTCGCGCGGCGCGGCGTTTTCAGCCAGCAAGGATTGTTTGACCGTATCTTCATCAATACGCGCTGGACTGCTTGTGAAGGGCACCTGTGCCTTGGTCAGCATTTCGATCCGGGCGGCGGAGGTGGACGCCAGAATGATTTCGCCCGGCACGGGTAAAGGCTGTGGATAATCGTCCCTGATCGTCACCTGTTTATACCCACTTTCCCCAAACCATGCCGGTCATCGCGCGAATAATCCATCTTGTAAAGAAACAGTTAGGATTTGATCCACAGGGAATGCTGTTATTCCCTTCTGGTGATAACCTGGGGCATTTGCGTTCCTTTTTCAATTTTTCTGTTCTGTCCACATTTTTGTGCAACATCCGTTTTGATCTAACGAACTGATATATATATTTTATTTCTGTTTTCCGCGGAATTCTGTTTGATCCATCCACAAACCGTTCTTCCCTCGGTTTTCCTGTGTGAATCTGGATAATCACGGTATTCCCGTCAATTCAGGGGCCCTACAAACAACAACAACTCTTTCTTAATCTTTATTTATATTAGTAAAGTATTAACGATCCGACAAACCCGCCCAGGAAGCTTAGATGACTGATATATTGCTTGCGCTTTACCCGTGGACCAAGGCTTTGCATGTGTTGTCGGTCATTTCCTGGATGGCCGGGTTGTTCTATCTGCCCAGATTGTTTGTGCATCACGTGGAGCAGGCCGGCGCTGCGGGAAAGACCCATGAGATCTTTTCGATGATGGAACTGAAATTGCTGCGGGTCATCATGAACCCGGCAATGATCGCCACCTGGCTGTTTGGGCTGATGCTGGCCTTTACACCGGGGATTGTTGACTGGTCGGCGTTCTGGCCCTGGATCAAGGCGGCGATGATCGTGGCAATGACATGGTTTCACCACTGGCTTGGGCTGCGCAGAAAGGAACTGTTGAACGGCACCTGCAAGACCACGGGCCGGCAGTTTCGCATGATGAATGAGGTGCCGACCCTTCTGATGATCGTGATTGTCGTGATGATCATCGTGCGGCCCTTCTAAGCGATGATTTGACAAAATTAGCCGCAAGGGTGTATTGCGGGTTTCAGTCTGGCCGTCCGGCCGCCAAAGACGACTCCGATAGACCTAAATTTTGATCCTCTGACCCTTTGGTCGGCAGGAAAGGCGAGCATCCCCATGACCCAAGAGAAAATGTTCCTTTCTGAATTGAAAGCCAAAAGCCCGGCTGATCTGTTGGCCATGGCCGAAGAGTTGGAGATTGAGAACGCCTCGACCATGCGCAAGGGCGACATGATGTTCGCGATCCTCAAGGAAAACGCTGAAGAAGGTGTCGAGATTTCGGGCGATGGCGTGCTTGAGGTGATGCAGGACGGGTTCGGCTTTCTGCGCTCGCCCGAGGCGAACTATTTGCCGGGCCCGGACGATATTTATGTCAGCCCGAACATGATCCGCAGATTCTCGCTTCGGACCGGCGACACGGTTGAAGGGGTGATCCGCGCGCCCGAAGAAAACGAGAATTATTTCGGTTTGACCAAAGTCAGCCTGATCAATTTTACTGATCCGGAAAACGCCAAACACAAGGTGCATTTTGACAACCTGACGCCGCTTTACCCCGATGAACGGCTGACAATGGAAATCGAAGATCCAACCATCAAAGACAGAACCGCGCGGGTGATCGATCTGGTAGCCCCGATCGGAAAGGGCCAGCGGTCGTTGATCGTGGCGCCGCCGCGGACCGGTAAAACCGTGATCCTGCAAAACATTGCGCATTCGATCGAAAAGAATCATCCCGAATGCTATTTGATCGTGCTGCTGATCGACGAACGCCCGGAAGAAGTGACCGACATGCAGCGTTCGGTGAAGGGCGAGGTGATCTCGTCCACATTCGACGAACCGGCCACCCGGCACGTCGCGGTCGCAGAGATGGTGATCGAAAAGGCCAAGCGTCTGGTTGAACACAAGCGCGATGTCGTGATCCTGTTGGACTCGATCACCCGCTTGGGTCGCGCCTTTAACACCGTGGTTCCGTCATCCGGCAAGGTTTTGACCGGCGGTGTGGACGCCAATGCCTTGCAGCGCCCAAAACGGTTCTTCGGCGCGGCGCGGAACATTGAGGAAGGTGGCTCGCTGACCATCATCGCGACGGCTTTGATCGAAACCGGCAGCCGGATGGACGAGGTGATCTTTGAAGAATTCAAAGGCACCGGCAACAGCGAACTGGTTCTGGATCGCAAGATCGCCGACAAGCGGGTGTTCCCGGCCATCGACATTCTGAAATCCGGCACCCGTAAGGAAGAGCTGTTGGTTGACAAGGTCAATCTGTCGAAAACCTTCATGTTGCGCCGGATTTTGAACCCGATGGGAACAACCGACGCCATTGAATTCTTGCTGAGCAAACTGAAGCCGACAAAGTCAAACGCGGAATTTTTTGACTCGATGAATTCCTAAAACCGGCCGTTTCGCCGGAAGGAGTGCAGGATGGACACGATCTTTGCGCTGGCAACGGCCCGTGGCAAGGCCGGTGTGGCCATCATCCGTGTTTCCGGTCCCGACGCCCGTAAAGTGGAAGCGAAGCTGTCTGGCCCCCTTCCAGCGCCGCGAAACACAGCATTGCGGGTTGTTCTTGGGCTGGATGATGGGGCGCTTGACACCGCGCTTGTGTTGTTTTTTGCCGCTAACCACAGTTTTACCGGCGAAGATGTCGTTGAGCTTCACCTGCATGGCAGTACCGCGATTGTCAGTTCGGTTCTGAAAATGCTTGGCGGCCAGCCGGGATTTCGCATGGCCGAACCCGGTGAATTTACCCGGCGCGCGCTTGAAAACGGCTGTATGGATCTGACCCAGGTGGAAGGTCTGGGCGATCTGATCGACGCCGAAACCGAGGCGCAGCGCAAACAGGCGATGCGGGTGTTCAAAGGCGCATTGCGGCAAAAGGCGGATATCTGGCGGCGCGATCTGATCCGCGCGCTTGCCTTGCTTGAAGCGACGATTGATTTCGCGGATGAGGATGTGCCGGTTGATGTCACCCCGGAAGTGCTGGCGCTGATGGACGGTACGCTGAAAACCCTGCGGGCGGAATCGGCGGGCAGCGTCATTGCCGAAAGGATTCGCGATGGGTTTGAAGTGGCGATTGTCGGCGCGCCGAATGCCGGCAAGTCGACCTTGCTGAACAGGCTGGCGGGCAGGGATGCGGCGATCACATCGGAAATCGCGGGCACAACCCGTGACGTGATCGAGGTGCGGATGGATCTTGGCGGCCTGCCGGTGACGCTTTTGGATACGGCGGGCATTCGGCAGACGGACGATGTGGTTGAAGGATTGGGCGTGGCCCGTGCGGTTGAAAGGGCGAGGTCGGCAGATCTGCGGGTCTTTCTTTTGTCCGGGGATGATGTCGAGCATTTTGCCGATTTGCGGCAGCCGAATGATATTCTGGTGCATGGAAAATCCGATTTATATAAAAATAACAAAGGCTTATCAATTTCCGGCCATACCGGCGACGGGATTTCGGCCCTTGTTGCCGAGATTGCAAAAAACCTGTCCGATCTGGCCTTGGGCGCGGCAACCGCAACACGGATCCGGCACCGGCTGGCGATCGATGGCGCGATTTCCCTGTTGGAATCGGCGCGTCATAGTGTAGAGAGCGGGCCAGATCTGGTGGAGTTTGCGTCGGCAGATCTGCACCGTGTGATCCGGCAGCTGGATTCACTGGTCGGACGGGTGGATGTTGAGCATGTTCTGGACGAAATCTTTGCGAGCTTCTGTCTCGGGAAATAGGGAATGTTTCACGTGAAACATTGTGACTTTGATGTTGTGGTGATCGGTGGCGGGCATGCGGGAACGGATGCCGCGCACGCTTCGGCGCGCCTGGGGGCACGGACGGCACTTGTCACCCATAAGCGCGCCAAGATCGGTGAAATGTCCTGTAACCCGGCGATTGGCGGGCTGGGCAAAGGCCATCTGGTTCGCGAAATCGATGCGCTTGATGGGGTGATGGGCCGGGTTGCCGACCGCGCGGGGATTCAGTTTCGGTTGCTGAACCGGCGCAAAGGCCCGGCAGTGCAGGGGCCAAGGGCCCAGGCAGACCGGGCCTTGTACCGCGAGGCGATGCAGGCCGAGATGGCCGCCTGCCCCGGACTGACGGTTATTGAGGCGGAAGTCGCAGACCTGACGATCAATAATGGTGCCATTGCCGGTGTTGTGCTGGCTGACGGTGCCGAAATTTCCTGCCGCAACGTGGTTCTGACGACCGGCACGTTCCTGCGCGGCGTTATTCATATCGGCGATGTGTCGCGGCCCGGTGGTCGAATGGGCGATCAACCCGCCGTCCGGTTGGCAGAGCGGATTGACACGCTGGGCCTGCCTCTGGGACGACTGAAAACCGGCACGCCGCCGCGCCTGGATGGGCGCACGATCAATTGGGACATTCTGGAAAGCCAACCGGGCGATGCCGAGCCGACCTTGTTTTCCTTCCTGTCGAAATCGGTTTCCGCGCCACAAATAGCCTGCGGGATTACCCATACAAATGCGCAGACTCATGAGATTATTCAGAAAAACCTCAACCGTTCGGCGATGTATGGCGGGCATATCGAAGGCGTCGGGCCGCGCTATTGCCCGTCGATCGAAGATAAAATCGTAAGGTTTTCGGAAAAGGAATCGCATCAGATTTTTCTGGAACCCGAAGGGGTGAATGATCAAACGATCTATCCAAACGGGATTTCGACCTCGTTACCGGTGGATGTGCAGGAACAATATGTGGCATCGATTCGGGGTCTGGAAAGCGCAACGATCCTGCAACCGGGCTATGCGATTGAGTATGATTTTGTTGATCCCCGGGCCCTGCGGGCGACCTTGGAATTGAAGTCACTGGCGGGCCTCTATCTGGCGGGCCAGATCAACGGGACTACCGGCTATGAAGAGGCCGCGGCGCAAGGGTTGGTGGCCGGGATGAATGCGGCCCTTGCGTCTTTGGGCCGCGAGGCGGTGATTTTTTCCCGCGCTGAATCCTATATCGGGGTGATGATCGACGATCTGGTGACGCGCGGGGTCTCGGAGCCCTACCGAATGTTCACATCCCGCGCCGAATACCGTCTGTCTTTGCGGGCGGATAACGCTGACCAACGTTTGACGCAAAAGGGTATCGATATCGGTTGTGTATCAGAGACACGGCGGAAGGCCTTTTATGAAAAATCCGAAAAACTATCCTTTGCGCGCAACCGCTTGCAATCTGTTTCTGTGACGCCAAATCAGGCGGCAGAGGCGGGCGTTACCGTGTCGCAAGATGGTGTCAGGCGCAACGGACTGGATTTGTTGGCCTATCCGGACATCAATTTTGCCTCTCTGCTGAAGCTGTGGCCGGAACTGGATGCAGTGGAGTCCGATATTGCCCGTCAAATCGAATGCGACGCGCTTTATGCGAACTATATAGACCGGCAATCCTCAGACATTGCCGCGCTGGCAAGGGATTCCGCCCATGTGATCCCGAGCGCCTTTCGATATGACGATATTGCGGGCCTGTCCAATGAATTGAAAAGCAAACTTGCCAAGATTCAGCCAGGCGATTTGGGCCAGGCCGGGCGCATTGATGGAATGACCCCGGCGGCTTTGACGCTGATCCTTGCAAAACTGCGCCAGTTCCAGCGTTTGAAATCAGCATGATAGGCGAAAATGCGGGCATCGCGGCCTTTCAGACCCAGATAAATGTTTCACGTGAAACATTGGAGCGCCTGGAAACCTACGAGGGCTTGCTGCGCAAATGGAATCCCGCCATTAATCTTGTCAGCAAAACCACGCTTTCCGAAATCTGGACCCGCCATTTTCTGGACTCAGCCCAACTTTGGGTGATGCGACCGGACGCTGCCAAACACTGGCTGGATCTTGGCAGCGGCGGCGGCTTTCCCGGTCTTGTGATCGGCGTATTGGCCGCCGAACACCAACCTGACCTGACGGTGACTCTGGTTGAAAGCGATGCCCGAAAGGCCAGTTTTCTGCTCAACACCGCCAAAAATATGGGATTAGACAACATAACAGTCTACATCGAACGGGCCGAGGCCCTAAAACCCCAAGGCGCTGACGTGATTTCGGCCCGTGCGTTGGCACAAGTGGACATGTTGTTGCACTATGCTGACCGGCACTTGGCCGAAAACGGGGTTTGTTTGTTTTGTAAGGGTGGGAATCATGAAATGGAATTGACCGAAGCCCGCAAATGCTGGACATTTAAACTTCAGAAATCAAAAAGCCTGTCGGATCCAACCGGCGTCATTCTGCAAATTGAGAGCATTCACCGTGTCAGAGCCCAAGAATAACGGCCAAAAACCGAAAATCATCGCAATTGCGAACCAAAAAGGCGGCGTGGGCAAGACGACAACGGCGATCAATCTGGGAACCGGTCTGGCGGCAGTAGATAAAAAAGTTCTGCTGATTGACCTGGACCCGCAGGGAAACGCATCCACCGGGCTGGGTTTGACGGGTGACAAGCGCGAGCTGACATCTTACGACCTGCTTTTGTCGGAAATCGCCCCGGAAGACGCAGTTTATGAGACGCAGGTGCCGAACCTTTGGCTGGTTCCGGCCACAACCGACCTCAGCTCTGCCGATATTGAGCTGGCAGACAGGTCCGGTCGCGCGGTCCAGCTGCGGAATCTTCTGCGGGGCGACGGATTTTCGCCGTTTGATCTTGATTACATCCTGATTGACTGCCCGCCGTCGCTGAACCTTCTGACGGTCAACGCCATGGTGGCGGCGCATTCGGTTTTGGTTCCGCTGCAATGCGAATTTTTTGCGTTGGAGGGACTGTCGCAATTGATGCTGTCAATTCGCGAGGTGCGCCAGTCGCTTAATCCCGAATTGCGGATCGAGGGGGTCGTGTTGACGATGTATGACTCGCGCAACAATCTTTCCCAGCAGGTTGAATCAGACGTGCGCGAAAATCTTGGCGATCTGGTGTTCAACACGATCATCCCGCGGAATGTTCGCCTGTCCGAGGCCCCGTCATTTGCAATGCCCGCGTTGATTTATGACCACACAAGCAAGGGCAGCATCGCCTATCAAAAACTGGCTGCGGAGTTGCTGCGTCGGCATCGCGTTGCGAAATCCACACCTAATCCAGCAGAGGGTTGAAAAACATGGCTAATTCCGGATCAGAGCGGCGCGGTTTGGGGCGGGGATTGTCGGCCCTGATGGCGGATGTCAATCTGGACAATCGGACTGAGGATACCGGCGAAGCGCCACGGCGGCTGGCTCCGGACATCATTGTTCCCGTTGAAAAATTGCACCCAAACCCGGATCAGCCCCGGCGTGATTTCACCAAGTCCGATTTGGACGATCTGGCAAACTCGATCCGCGAAAAGGGTGTTATTCAGCCGCTGATCGTCCGAAAGGACCCGTCCCGCGCCGGCGAGTACCAGATCGTTGCCGGGGAAAGGCGCTGGCGCGCCGCCCAGATGGTCAACCTGCATGAATTGCCGGTCTTGGTGCGCGAATTGAACGACACGGAGGTGATCGAAATCGCGATCATCGAAAACATTCAGCGAGCGAACCTGAATCCGGTGGAAGAGGCGCTTGGATTTCGTCAGTTGATGGACCGTTTCGGCCACACCCAGGAAAAACTGGCGGAGTCTTTGGGAAAAAGCCGAAGCCACATCGCAAATCTTCTGCGTATGCTGAACTTGCCGCAGGATGTGCTGACACTTCTGCGCGAAGGACAGATTTCGGCCGGCCACGCACGGGCGTTGGTGACCGCGGAGAATCCAGGCACGATTGCCCGTCAGATTGTGGCGAAAGGCCTGTCGGTCCGGCAGGTTGAAAAGCTGGCAAAAGGGGCAGGCACAAAGCGCGAATCATCCAGTAAAACCAAGCCTGTGAAAGACGCAGATACAAAACTGCTGGAACAGGATTTGTCGGCAAACCTGGGCCTGAAAGTGCTGGTAGAGCATAATGTTGGGCAGGCGAATGGCCTGGTCGCCATTCATTACGAAACCCTGGACCAACTGGATGAAATTTGCCGGATTCTGACGGCTAATGTTCAGGACGTGACCAGATAAATATCAGAACCGCCGACAGCGCCAGGGACTGAACGGCGATAACATGCCATGATGCATGCAAAGCGAATGAGATTGCAAAAGTCACCGCAATTGACCCGGTTGCAAAATATTTCGCTTTGCGGCGAATGGCACCTTTTGACTGCCAATCGCTGATCGGCGGGCCAAGTCGCGGATGGGTGACAAGCCAGGAATGAAGGCGCGGCGAGGATCGCGCGAATCCGAAGGCGGATAACAACAGGAACGGCACGGTTGGCAGAAGGGGAAGTATTACGCCCAAAATTGCCAACCCAAAGGCAAGAATTCCGACTGTCAGCCAAATCACCCGCATCGGACGCCCCTAACCCTCTCCGGCCAGTAATTCCCGCAACACGGCGTTCAGAACGATACGCCCCTTGTTGGTTGCCCGAAGGGTATCGCCGGTTTGAATGACAAAACCGCTTTCGGCTAAGCCATTGATTTTATGTTGTGAAACAGGGTATCCGGCCAAATCACCATAGCGTGACAGTGAGATACCTTCGGTCAGGCGCAGTCCCATCAGCAAGAACTCCTCTGCCCATTCGAATCGGGAAAGCCGGTCGCGAATTGTTTCGCCCGATCCGCCGGCGACCGACTTCAACCAGGTTTGGGGAAGCAACGGGGTCTCTGTGGCAAAGCGGACGCCGCCGATGGTTAGGCGCCCATGCGCGCCGGGACCAACCCCGACATAGTCGCCGCCTTTCCAGTAAATCAGATTGTGCCGGGATTCTGCGCCGGGGCGGGCGTGGTTTGAAACTTCATAGGCCGACAGACCGGCCGTTGAAGTAAGGTCTGTGGTGATTTCATACATGTCGGCGGCAATGTCATCTGCCGGAAGGCCCGGCAAGGAACCGGCCGAAAACCGCTTTCCAAAGGCTGTGCCATCTTCAATCGTCAACTGATACAAGGACACGTGGTCTGTGCCGAACGCCAAAGCCTGCCCCAGTTCCGCCGTCCAGTCATCGGGTGTCTGGTTTTGGCGGGCATAGATCAGATCGAAACTTACCCGATCGAAAACCGACTGGGCAATAGACAGGGCAGTCCGGCCTTCCTGCGCAGTGTGTAACCTGCCAAGCAGCCTTAAGTCTTGGTCATTAAGGGCTTGGAGTCCCAAGGAAACCCGATTAACGCCTGCCGAGCGAAAAGCGTTGAATTTGGCGGCCTCGACCGAACCGGGATTGGCTTCCAGCGTGATTTCGACATTGTTGGACATTCGCCACAAATCGGAAATGGTGCCGATAACGGTTTCCACCAGTTTCGGATCCATCAGGCTTGGGGTGCCGCCGCCAAAAAAGATAGAATTAACAATGCGGTCCGGGGTTTCCTGATGGTATCGCCGCAACTCGGAGATATAGGCGCTGGACCAGGCATTCTGATCGACTGACGCAACAACATGCGAATTGAAATCGCAGTATGGGCATTTTGATTGGCAAAAGGGCCAGTGGACGTAAATCCCGAACCCCCCGTGTTGCCAGTCGTTATGCATCAAAAAGGCCGCTGACAAGTTTTCGAAACGCCACAGCGCGGTGGCTGATCGCATGTTTCGCGCTGGGCCGCATTTCGCCGAAGGTCAAATCGCTGCCGGTCGGCAGAAACATCGGGTCAAAGCCAAAGCCGTTTTCGCCCCGCATCGGCCAAACCAATCGACCATCGACTGCCCCTTCGAACAGTTCGTCGTGGCCGTCGGGCCAGGCCACGCACAGGGTGCAAACAAAGCGGGCGGTGCGGGGTTCGGGCGCATTTTTGGCCTCAACCAGATCCCAGACTTTTGTCATCGCCACGGTGAAATCGCGCCCGTTCGGGGTTTCGGCCCAGTCGGCGGTGTAAACGCCGGGCGCGCCGTCAAGGGCATCAACGATAATACCGCTGTCATCGGACAGGGCGGGCAGTCCGGTTGCGCGGGCGGCGAAATGGGCCTTTATCCGGGCATTACCGGCAAAATTGTCTTCTGTTTCAGCGGGTTCTGTCAGACCAAACTGCGAGGCTGACTTTACCTGACAGCCATAGGGGCGCAAAAGATCTGCGATTTCGACCAGTTTCCCCTTGTTGTGCGACGCCAGCACGATTTCGGCGCCCAGAAGATTTCGCATATCACAACCCGACGGCAGCCTTTTGCGCGGCGATCAGTCCCTTTGCGCCAAGCTCGGCCAGATCCAACAGTTTTTCAAACTCCGTACGCGAGAAGGTTGCGCCTTCAGCTGATCCCTGAATCTCAATCAAACCGCCAGCGCCGGTCATCACGAAATTTGCATCGGTTCCGGCTTCGCTGTCCTCGGCATAGTCAAGGTCCAGAACCGGCTGACCGCCATAAATGCCACAGCTGACGGCGGCAACGTGATCCATCAGGGGATCAGTCTTGATCGCGCCTGAGGCCATCAGTTTGTTGACCGCCAGACGCAACGCCACCCAACCGCCGGTGATCGAGGCGCAGCGGGTGCCACCATCGGCCTGAATGACATCGCAATCAACGGTGATCTGGCGTTCGCCAAGGGCCACGCGATCCACACCGGCACGCAAGGATCGACCGATAAGACGTTGAATTTCCTGCGTTCTGCCGGACTGTTTGCCCGAGGCCGCTTCGCGCCGGTTGCGCGTTGTGGTGGCGCGGGGCAACATGCCGTATTCCGCCGTGACCCACCCCAGACCGGTGTTACGCATAAAGGGCGGCACGCGTTCCTCCAGCGAAGCAGTGCACAGTACATGGGTATCGCCGCATTTGATCAGGCAGGACCCCTCGGCGTGTTTTGTCACATTGGTCTCAATCGTGACGGACCGAAGTTGATCTGTATTTCTTCCTGAGGGGCGCATAGGATATCCTTTGTTGAAACTGCCCCGCAAATAACGCGACCCGCCGTTAAGAGTAAAGGGGCGAGATGTCCGATTGACCTTGGCGGCAAAGGTTTTTACCACGGAGTCCGGTCTGAAAATGGTGCAACCACAAAGATGAAAACCACGCGGGAAACAGCGTTCTCGGAAATGAATGATCGGACGCGCGACGTGTTCCGGACATTGGTTGAGGCGTATATTTCTTCGGGCGAGCCGGTTGGATCGCGCACCCTTGCGCGCAGTCTGACGGAAGGCATTTCGCCCGCGACGATCCGCAATGTGATGCAGGACCTGGAACAACTTGGCTTGCTTGGCAGTCCGCACGTGTCGTCAGGCCGGGTGCCAACACAGCTTGGCCTTCGGTTGTTTGTCGACTCGCTGTTGGAAATTGGCGACCTGCCGTCAAGCGAGCGACGCAAGATCGAAAGCACGATGGAAGAGGATCAGTCCGACGTGTCCCGGATGCTGGACCGGGCCAGTTCGGTATTGTCGGGCCTTTCACAAGGCGCGGGGCTGGTTTTGGCGCCAAAGTCCGAAGCACCGATAAAGCATATAGAATTTGTATCATTATCGCCTGAACGTGCGCTGGTGGTATTGGTTACAGCGGATGGGCAGGTTGAAAACCGGGTTTTCACGCCACCCAAGGGCCAAACGCCCTCGGCCATGCGGGAGGCAGCGAATTTTCTGAATGCGATAGTGCAGGGCAGAACGCTGTCAGAGATCGGCCATGTTGTCGCCGAAGAAATCGCCGCGCACCGTCAGGAACTGGACGTGCTGGCACAGCAAATGGTCACCGATGGAATCGCCGTATGGCAAAGCAAGGGCGAATCCCATGAACGGCTGATTGTGCGCGGGCAATCCAATCTGTTGGAGAACACCACAGTCGCCAGCGACCTTGAGCGGATCCGCACCCTGTTTGACGATCTGGAGCGCAAGCGCGATCTCGCGCAGTTTCTGGAACTGGCGCAGGACGGTGAGGGCGTGCGTGTTTTTATTGGCTCAGAAAACAAACTTTTTTCACTTTCCGGTAGCTCTTTGGTGGTTTCGCCCTATATGAACTCTGACCGGAAAATAATTGGCGCGGTCGGGGTTATCGGCCCAACGCGCCTGAATTACGGTCGAATTGTCCCGATCGTGGATTATACGGCACAACTGGTCGGGCGCATGTTGTCCGAACGAAAATGAAGAATGAGGCGGCTATGGCAGCGGAAAAGGAAAACGGCGTGAACACCGAAGCAACGACACCGGTCGAACCGGAATTTGATCCGGCAGAATTTGCAGACCAGGACCCGCTGTCGCTGGACGATGAAGCCAATGAATGGGATGCGCTGACCGCCGAGCGGGACCAGCTTAAGGATCGTTTGATGCGTGCCCTTGCGGACGCGGAAAACATCCGCAAACGCGGTGAGCGCGACCGCCGCGATGCCGAGGTTTACGGCGGCACCAAGCTGGCCCGCGATCTGCTGTCGGTTTACGACAATATGAAGCGGGCGCTGGATACGGTGGATGATGCCCAGCGGGAGGCCTCAAAAGCGCTGATCGAAGGGATCGAACTGACGCTGCGCGAACTGATCAACACATTTGCCAAGCACAAGATTGAACGCGTTGCCCCCGAAGTTGGCGACAAGTTTGATCCGCAGGTCCATCAGGCCGTGTTTGAAGCGCCAATCCCGGAGGTCGATGGCGGCAAGATCATTCAGATGATGGCCGAAGGGTTTGTGATCGGTGATCGCCTGCTGCGTCCGGCACAGGTGGGCGTAAGTTCAACGCCGCCAAAGTCCTAGGACCTTAGCGGCGTCAAGGGTCTGCCCAAGGGGAGTAGGGCAGATTTACTGCAGGACCGGCCCGATCGCGGCCTTGGTCGCAAGGAACAGGTCCGCCGCACCGACGGTTTCCATCGCGGTTGAAACGATGTCCATATAGGCGGACGGATTGGCCAGCTGGGCATAGCTTTGTGCATTGAAAACATGCATGAAAGCGCCCGGCTGCATCCGGTAGGCATAGGTTTGCGGGTCAGCCAGAACCGAATAGGTTTTGGGCTCTGCCCATTTCATCCAGACCTTTGCGTCCATCATCGTGACATAGGTTTCCGGCTTGGCGAATTGCGCCCAGGACCGCGGATTCAGAAACGCGCGATGCATGACCGAGTGGGTTTCAGGATTGGCAATCGACATCCAGAAATCGGGGTCTGTCGGGTTGATGGCAACCGGCTCGGCCATTTCAAGCTCCAGCTCGTTGCTGCCGTCGTACCAGGTTTTGCTGTCAAACGGGTTGGCGAAATGCACGCCGGCAATATCCCAGCCGCCAATTTCGTTCGCCGTAACGGGGGTGGAGGATACGCCAAATGCAGCAACAACAGCCAGCGTCAGTCCAAAGAGGGAGGATTTCATGATCTTCTCCGTGGCAGATGTCCGGCGACTCTGGTGCCCGACAGGTTTCATAAAGTGTCTAACAACGAAAGTTGCCTGAGAACACTAACATAAGTTAATACATATGAATATTAGAATGTGTATAGTGCGACATTCTGGCGCGACGGTGCTGGCGACCCTGTGCCGTACAGGATCGCCAACTGATTTCAGAAATCACCGGTGGCTGCGGCTTCCATCATCGCCTCGATATTCTCGCGCACCTGTATGGCGCGTTCGCGCAACTCATCCGGCATGCGGTTCGGGTTCGGACTGCCGTCAAGCCAACGCACGTCCCAATCAAGCGTTGTCAGCCAGATTTGACCCTCAGCGTCTTGCATAACCGCGATACGGCACGGCAGAAACGCCGAAAACTCCAGGGAATAGTCCAATATCTTGCGCATGGTGATCAGGTCGCAATAGCTGAAGAATTCCAGCCGGGGGCTTTCCGGATCAAAGGTTTCGCGCAAAATTTCATAGGGGGTCGTGTGCCCAACAGGGCGCATGTTCAGGTTCAGCGCCTTAGAGTTCAGCGATTCCACGACCTCATCAAAGCTCAATCCCGGCAGGGCCTTCTTCTTGGCGACCATCATGTTCATCATGTCCCGAAGGCTGAACGGATTGGTCTGCATCAAGGTCTGCATCATCTTCATCTTTGCCTCGGCCGAAAGCGGCTCCAGCATCGTGTTTTTCTTCGGGTCTTCCTTGGGCCGGGTCGGCATGCCGTTCGGTTCCATTCGGTGGTCAATCGGCGGGGTTCCCCTGAAATATGTCTGGGCGTTAAAGGCGTGAAACGCGTCTTCATCGTCTTCAGCGACCGCAGGCGAAAACCCAAGGCACAAAGACACCGCCGCAACGGACAATACAAATTTGCTGATCATCTTTTTCTCCCTCAAACTCGAAAGACGGGGCGGCCATGGACCACCCCGTTTCTGATCGGTTTAACCGTCGCTTTTGGTTTCGCCGGTTTGCGGGTTCGGGCCGGCCTTTTCGGCGTCCGGCATCAGATTGTTCATCATCGACATCATCGACATCATCGAGAACATCATTGAGGCCATCATCTTGGGGTCCATCATCTTCATCATGGAATCCATCATTTTCGGGTCCGTCATTATGCCCATCCAGTCGCTCATCATCTTTGGGTCCATCATTTTGAACATGGACTGCATCATTTCCGGGTTTGTCATGATGCTCATCCACTGTTGCATCATTTCCGGGCTCATCATGCCCATCATGGACTGCATCATTTCCGGATTGGTCATCATGCCCATCCAAGACGTCAGCATCTCGGGGTTGGCCATTTTCACCAATGAGGCCATCATGTCCTGATTGGTCATCATGCCCATGAATGAATTGATCATCTCCGGGTTCATCATGCTCATCGCCAGTTTCATCATGGCGGGATCGGTCATGATCTTGATGAAAGGCTCCATCAGTTTGGGATCGGCCATTTTGATCATCGCCTGAATCATTTGCGGATCGGTCATCATGCCCATCCAGGCGTTAATCATTTCGGGATTGCCGAAAGACATCATCGCCTTGACGAATTCCGGGTTGGTCATAACCGACATGAAAGGGGTGAACAGTTCCGGGTTGGCGAAGCTCATCATGGTCTTCATCATTTCCGGGTTCGACATCACCTTCATCCAGGTGCCCATCGTCTCGGGGTTCAACATGCCCGAAAATGACTTGGTAAAGTCCGGGTTGGTAAACATCTTGGAAATATCCGGAGTCTGCGCATTGGCATGGGTTCCGGCGACGGGGGAAAGGGCCAGCACGACCGCTGTTGCAGCGGCCAGGGCAAATTTCTTGGTGGTTGCGTTTGTCACGATTCAAGTTCCTGTTCAATTGGACGTGTTTCTGTTGAGGTGCAGACAAGCAAGTCAAACTGCCCTTCCTCGAAATCCTTACGGGCGGAAATCCGACCGTTCGACGTTCGTTAACTATATTCTAATTTTTGAATATGTAAATATTTCGATTCCAAGCGCCCTGCGACACTTTTTCACAACTTGTCCAAATCCTCTGCCGGCAGCATCTGGCGCAGTTCGTAAACCAGTCGCAACGCCTCCAGCGGGGACAGGCTGTCAGGTGAAATCGTACTCAAACGGGCCTCAACCTCAGAACCCTTCTGAACGCTCGGCTTGCGAACAGGTGTTGCGGCGAACAGGGGCAAATCATCCAGCATAGCCTTTTTCCCGCTACTGCCCTCCCGCTCGCCCTTTTCCAATGCCGCCAAAACCGTGCGGGCACGTTCAATCACCGCATCGGGCAAGCCGGCCAGTCGCGCGACCTGAACGCCATAGGACCGGTCCGCCGCGCCCTTGATCACTTCGTGCAGGAAGATCACATCGCCCTGCCATTCCTTCACCGACACTGTGGCATTTGAAACGCCACCCAAAGATGAGGACAGGGCCGTAAGTTCATGATAATGGGTCGCAAACAACGTTCGGCATCGGTTTACATCATGCAGATGTTCAAGCGTCGCCCAGGCGATGGACAGACCGTCATAGGTCGCGGTACCCCGGCCGATTTCATCCAAGATCACCAAGGCACCCGGTCCGGCCTGATTGAGGATCGCGGCAGTTTCAACCATTTCCACCATGAAGGTCGACCGCCCCCGCGCCAGATCATCCGAAGCGCCCACACGGGAAAACAACTGCGTGACGATCCCGATTTCGGCCTGCTCCGCCGGAACATAACTGCCCATCTGTGCCAAAAGGGCAATCAAGGCATTCTGGCGCAAAAACGTCGATTTACCCGCCATATTCGGGCCGGTCAAAAGCCAGGCACGGGCAGAATCCGGGGTTTCGGGGGACAAATCGCAGTCATTTGCAACAAAAACCCCGTCGCCGGACTTTTTCAGCGCGCGTTCGACAACCGGGTGCCGCCCCCCCACAACACGAAACGCCTGATCCCCGCGCAAGGCCGGTCGACACCAGTTTTCCGTCAGGGCCAAATCGGCCAGCGCATAAGTCAAATCGGTTCTGGCCAAAGCGCGGGCGGCAATTCCGACACGGCCGGCAATTTCAAGCACCGCAGCCCGCAAATCGGAAAAAATCTGTTTTTCGATTTCAAGCGCCCGCCCCCCGGCGTTCAGGATCCTGGTTTCCAGTTCCGACAGTTCGACCGTAGTAAACCGCACCGCGTTCGCAGTGGTTTGCCGATGAATAAACAATTCAGACATCGGCGCGGCAAGCATCTTGTCTGCATGTGAAGACGGGGTCTCAATAAAGTATCCCAAAACGTTGTTATACTTGATTTTAAGTGCGTTTATCGACGTCCTTGAAACATAGGCCGATTGCAGCTTTGCAATCACTTCGCGGCCCTGATCGCGAAGCGCGCAGGCGTCATCCAGATCAGCAGAAAAACCGGGCGCGATAAACCCGCCATCCCTGATCAAGAGCGGGGGCTCGTCGATCAGCGCTGTGTCAAGCAGCGATATCAAGTCGTCAAACCCAACAAGCTCGGCCATCGCATTGGTCAATTCGTCCGGCAGGTCGTGATCGCCATGCAGGACTGAAATGGCGCGGGATTCACTCACCCCAGTGCGAATTGCGGCAATGTCGCGCGGGCCCGCACGGTCCAGCGCAAGACGGGACAGGGCGCGCTCCATATCCGGCACGCGGCGCAGCGCGGTTCTTACGTCCTGGGCAAGCAGGCGATTTTCATGAGCAAATGAAATTGCATCCAGCCGGGCCGTGATCGTCGCAATATCGGTGCTGGGACTGTTGATCCGCCGTTCCAGCAAGCGCGCACCGGCGCTTGTGACCGTCCGGTCAATCACGGCCAGAAGGGACCCCTGGGCGCTGCCGGTCAAAGACGCGGTCAGTTCCAGATTCCGGCGCGTTGCGGCATCAATCTGCATCAATTGATCGCGAATTTCTCGAACCGGCGGGCGAAGCAGGGGCAAATTACCCTTTTGGGTGATGTCCAGATAATCGACCAAGGCCGCCATGGCAGAGATTTCAGGCAGGCCTAACTGGCCATATCCATCCAGCGTTGACACGCCAAACACCGCGCACAACCGCTTGAGCCCGCCGGTGCTGTCAAAACTGGCCTGCGACAAGGCGGTGGGCGAAGCGCCCATTTCCGCGATCATCGGGTACAAGTCTGATTCAAAAGACCCATTAATCAAAACTTCGCTCGGCGACAGCCGGGCAAGTTGCGACGTCAGAACCGATCGGGGGCAGGGTTGCACATACAAATCCCCGGTTGAAACATCCGCCCAGGCCAGCGCCCCCTCGCCGCGGATTTCGGCGTAGGCTGCCAGATAGTTGAATTTCCGGGCACTCAAAAGAGAGTCTTCGGTCAGGGTTCCGGGCGTGACCAGACGCACGACATCGCGTTTGACCACAGACTTGGCCCCGCGCTTTTTCGCCTCTGCCGGGTCTTCAAGTTGCTCGCAAACAGCGACCCGGAAACCCTTCTTAATCAACGATAAAAGATACCCCTCGGCAGAATGCGCCGGAACCCCGCACATCGCGATATCCTGCCCCAGATGCTTGCCGCGTTTGGTCAGCGCGATATCCAGCGCCTGACTGGCCGCGACCGCGTCGTCAAAAAACATCTCATAGAAATCGCCCATGCGGTAAAACAGCAGGGCGTCCGGATAATCCTGCTTGATCGCAAGATACTGCGCCATCATCGGCGTTACAGAAGCGTTCGTCGTGTCCACCCAAATTCCCCTACGGCACCCGGAACAAAAAACTACACGGGGTGCACGCCAAGCGAAAGTGTAAACCGGCGGGCGATATTGTAGAGGATTGGCCAGCCATGTAGAGTTGCGCGAAACAGGGAACCTGAACACATGGCAAAAAGCAATAAAACCACGCCCGAAGAGGCGCTGGCCTACCACCTTGAACCCAAGCCCGGCAAGTTGGAGATCATCGCCTCCACCCCGATGGCCACCCAACGCGATCTGTCGCTGGCCTATTCGCCGGGTGTTGCGGTGCCGGTTCAGGCGATCGCGGACAATCCGGAATCCGCCTATGACTACACCACCAAGGGCAACATGGTTGCGGTCATCACCAACGGTTCGGCAATTCTGGGGATGGGCAATCTGGGCGCACTGGCGTCAAAACCGGTGATGGAGGGCAAGGCCGTTCTGTTCAAGCGCTTTGCCGATATCAATTCAATCGACATTGAGCTTGATACCCAGGACCCCGACGCCTTTATCAATGCGGTGCGCCTGATGGGGCCGTCCTTTGGCGGGATCAATCTGGAAGACATCAAGGCGCCGGAATGTTTCATCATTGAACAGCGTCTGAAAGAGGAAATGGATATTCCCGTCTTTCATGACGACCAGCACGGGACGGCCGTGATTTGCCTGGCCGGCCTGATCAACGCATTGCATCTGACCGGCAAAAAGATCGAGGACTGTAAAATCGTTCTTAACGGCGCGGGGGCGGCGGGCATCGCCTGTGTTGAGTTGATCAAGTCCTTTGGCGCAAAACACGACAATTGCATCACTTGCGACACCAAAGGCGTGATTTATCAGGGCCGCACCGAAGGCATGAACCAGTGGAAATCGGCCCACGCGGCAAAGACCGACGCCCGGACCTTGGAAGAGGCGATGGTCGACGCCGACGTGTTTCTGGGCGTATCCGCCAAAGGTGCGGTGACGGAAAAGATGATCGCCTCGATGGCGCCAAATCCGGTGATCTTTGCCATGGCAAACCCGGACCCTGAGATCACCCCGGAAGAGGCCCATGCCGTACGCGAAGACGCGATCGTCGCGACGGGCCGGTCCGATTATCCCAATCAGGTGAACAACGTCCTGGGCTTCCCCTATCTTTTCCGGGGCGCGCTGGATATCCACGCCCGCGCCATCAATGACGAGATGAAAATCGCCTGCGCCAAAGCGCTGGCCAAACTGGCGCGCCAGGACGTGCCGGATGAAGTGGCGATGGCTTACGGCGCGAATCTGAGCTTCGGGCGCGACTATATCATCCCCACGCCGTTTGATCCGCGTCTGATATATACCATCCCGCCGGCGGTGGCCAAGGCGGGCATGGCAACGGGTG
Organism: Alphaproteobacteria bacterium; assembly: GCA_030830465.1. Next base: position 4,663 of record JAURMY010000330.1, on the reverse strand, counting down.
TCGCACGGCGGCCGATCATTGACATGGATGCCTATACCCATTCGCTGAAGGCACGGTTGGATCCGACGGCCTCGATCCTGCAATCGCTCTATTCGCGGGCGAAACAGGCGCAGGCGCGGATGGTTTTTGCCGAAGGCGATGATGTCCGGGTGCTGCGTGCGGCGGTCAACTATGCCCGTTCGGGGCTGGGCGAAGCGGTTGTTGTGGGCCGCGAGGCGGATGTCAAAACAAAGCTTGAATCGGCGGGTCTGGGCGATGCCTATGGCGAAATAGAGGTGGTAAACGCCGCAAATACCAAACACCTGGATGTCTATAAGTCGTTTCTTTACAGCCGGTTACAGCGCAAAGGTTATGATCAGCATGATTGTCACCGCCTGGCCTCACGCGATCGGCATGTCTTTGCGGCGCTGATGGTGGCGCACGGACACGGGGACGGTATGGTCACCGGGGCTACACGCAAATCCGCGCAGGTGCTGCAAATGCTGAACCATGTGATTGACGCCACGGCCAAGGATGGCGCGGTGGGTGTCACGGCGGTTTTGTTGCGTGGCAGGCTGGTGCTGATTGCCGATACGCTGGTGCATGAATGGCCGGTCGAAGAGGATCTGGCCGACATCGCGGAACGTGCGGCGCATGTCGCCCGCAGCCTGGGGCTGGAACCGCGGGTTGCCTTTGTCAGTTTTTCGAACTTCGGCTATCCCGTGTCCGAGCGTGCGGAAAAGATGCATCTGGCCAGCGATGTGCTGGACCGGCGCGGGGTCAGTTTTGAGTATGACGGTGAGATGACCGCCGATGTCGCCTTGAACCCGAAAGTGATGAAGCAATACCCTTTCTGCCGCTTGTCGGGGCCGGCGAATATTCTGGTGGTTCCGGCGCGGCACTCGGCCTCGATCTCGGTCAAGTTGCTGCAGGAAATGGCGGGGGCCACGGTGATCGGGCCGATTCTGACAGGGGTGGAATTGCCGGTTCAGCTGTGCGCCACCACTGCGACCGAAACCGATATTTTGCATATGGCCGTGATGGCGGCCTGCAAGGTGGCCTGATGGCGATTTACAATCTGGGCTCGATCAACGCGGACCATATTTATTCCGTCCCGCATCTTCCGGCACCGGGGGAAACCCTGGCGGCGACCCACCATTCGATCGGGCTGGGGGGAAAGGGCGCCAACCAATCCATAGCCGCAGCGCATGGAGGTGCCACAGTCATTCACATTGGGGCGGTTGGCGCGGATGGGGATTGGGCTGTTGCCGAAATTGCCAGAACCGGGGCCTCGGTAGACCACATCGCGCGTTTGGACTTGCCGACCGCCCATGCGATCATCAATGTCGATCCGTCGGGCGAAAATGCCATTGTGATTTATTCAGCGGCCAATCTGGCCCAGGACGAATCCCGCATTGCCGCCGCGTTGGAGGATGCCGAAGAGGGTGATTTTTGCCTGTTGCAGAACGAGACGAACCTTGTCGCCTTTACCGCAGAACACGCCAAAGGGCGGGGGTTGCGTGTGGTCTATTCCGCCGCGCCCTTTGATGCGGATGCAGTGCAAGAGGTTCTGCCCTTCATTGATCTCCTGGTGGTCAACGCGGTCGAGGCGGAACAGCTTTCAAAAGCGCTGGGCGTTACGCCGGATCACTTGCCGGTGGCTGAATGTCTGATCACGCGCGGCAGCGAAGGGGCGGTTTACTTGTCTGGCGGCGAAAAGATCATGGTGCCGGCATTCGATGTGACCCCGGTGGATACGACGGGTGCGGGCGACACCTATTTGGGTTTTTTCGTTGCAGGGCTGGACGCAGGAATGGATCCACGCGGCGCGATGCGCTTTGCGGCAGCGGGGGCGGCAATTCAGGTCACAAGGCCCGGCACGGCGGCGGCGATTCCAACCCTGATGGAAGTGAAAGCGTTTCTTGAAGAGCGGATGCAAAAATAGCTAAGGCTAGCCCTTCATTCCGTCCCAGAAGCTTTTGACTTTACGGAAGAAATTTGAACCTTCAGGGTTGTTGTCCTGACCCAGTTTTTCAAACTCGCGCAGCAGTTCTTTTTGTTTGCTGCTAAGGTTGACCGGGGTTTCAAGCGCCAGTTCGATGTAAAGATCGCCTTCGGTGCCGCCACGCAAGGCGGGCATGCCTTTCCCGCGCAGGCGCATCTGTTTTCCGGTCTGGCTGCCGGCAGGAATTTTCACGCGGCTGCGGCCGCCGTCGATTGTCGGCGCTTCGATTTCACCGCCAAGGGCGGCGGTGGCAAAGCTGACCGGAATCCGGCAGAACAGATTGTTGGCCTCGCGCTCAAAAATCTGGTGTTCTTTCACTTCGATGAAGATATAGAGATCACCCGCCGGGCCGCCGCGCATACCGGCATCGCCCTCACCGGATAGGCGGATGCGGGTGCCGGTTTCAACGCCCGCCGGAATGTTGACCGACAGCGAGCGTTCCTTTTGCTTGCGCCCTGCGCCGGCGCAGGATTTGCATGGGTTGTTGATGATCTGACCACGGCCCGAGCAAGTGGGGCAGGTGCGTTCCACGGTGAAAAAGCCCTGCTGCGCGCGCACCTTGCCCATGCCCGAACAAGTCGGGCAGTTCGAGGGTTCAGCCCCGCCTTCGGCCCCGGTCCCATGGCAGGAATCACAGGCGACCGAGCTTTGGACCAAGATGGTTTTCTGTTTGCCGGTAAAGGCTTCCTCAAGGGAAATACGCATGTTGTAGCGCAGGTCGCTGCCGCGCGCGGCGCGTTGCTGGCCACCGCGTCCGCCACCCATGAAATCGCCGAACAGGTCTTCGAAAACGTCGGAAAAGGCCGAGGAGAAATCGCCGCCGCCGCCGCCCCGGTGAAAGCCTTGCGGACCGCCCTGCCCGCCTTCAAACGCCGCATGGCCGAAACGGTCATAGGCGGCTTTCTTGTCGGCGTCTTTCAGAACGTCGTAAGCTTCGTTCACTTCCTTGAACTGGGCCTCGGTGTCGGGTTTGTCTTTGTTGCGGTCAGGGTGCAGTTCCATCGCCTTTTTGCGATAGGCTTTTTTCAGCTCCGCTTCGGACGCCCCTTTGGACACCCCCAGAACATCATAAAAGTCGCGCTTTGACATTGAATTCAACCTGCCGGAACGGGATGTCGGCCCGAAAGGGGCCGACACCGGATTTGGATTTTGCCGGGATTACTTGCGGCGGTTGTCGTCGAGATCTTCGAAATCGGCATCGACGATGTCTTCGTCGACGGCGCTGGGGCCGTCGTCACCGTCCGAGTCTTCCGATTCGGCCTGCGCCTTGTAGATCGCTTCGCCCAGTTTCATCGCGGCTTCGGTCAGGTCCTGTGTCAGGGCCTTGATCTTGCCAACGCCTTCTTTGTCAAGCGCCTCTTCCAAGGCTTTCATCGACAGTTCGATGACCTCAACCGTGGAAACGTCGACCTTGTCGCCATGTTCTTCCAGCGACTTCTTGGTGCCGTGGATCAGGCTTTCGGCGTGGTTCTTCGCCTCGACCAGCTCGCGGCGATCCTTGTCGGCCTCGGCGTTTTCTTCGGCGTCTTTCACCATCTTTTCGATATCCTCGTCGGACAAACCGCCCGAGGCCTGAATGGTGATCTTCTGCTCTTTGCCGGTGCCTTTGTCGCGGGCGCTGACGGACACGATGCCGTTGGCGTCGATGTCAAACGTCACTTCGATCTGCGGCATGCCGCGTGGTGCCGGGGGGATTTGTTCAAGGTTGAACTGGCCCAGCATCTTGTTGTCGGCTGCCATTTCCCGTTCGCCCTGGAATACGCGGATCGTCACCGCGTTCTGGTTGTCCTCGGCGGTCGAGAAGACCTGCGATTTCTTGGTCGGGATCGTGGTGTTGCGGTCGATCAGGCGGGTGAACACGCCGCCCAGGGTTTCGATGCCCAGGCTCAGCGGGGTCACGTCAAGCAGAACAACGTCTTTCACGTCGCCCTGAAGAACGCCGGCCTGAATGGCGGCGCCAAGGGCAACCACTTCGTCCGGGTTCACGCCTTTATGCGGCTCTTTGCCGAAAAAGGCGGTCACTTCCTCAACCACTTTCGGCATCCGGGTCATACCGCCGACCAGAACCACCTCATCGATGTCGCCTTTGGACAGGCCGGCGTCTTTCAATGCGGCCGCGCAGGGTTTCATCGTGCGTTTGATCAGGTCCGAAACCAGGCTTTCCAGCTTGGCGCGGGTCAGCTTCAGCACCAGGTGCAGCGGTTGGCCGCCCTGCGGGTGCATCGAGATGAACGGCATGTTGATTTCGGTCTGCGAGGACGAAGACAGTTCGATCTTGGCCTTCTCGGCGCCTTCCTTCAGGCGTTGCAGGGCCATTTTGTCCTTGGTCAGATCGACGCCGTTTTCCTTTTTGAACTCGGCTGCCAGATATTCGACGATACGCATGTCGAAATCCTCACCGCCAAGGAATGTGTCGCCATTGGTCGATTTCACTTCAAACAGGCCGTCGTCGATCTCAAGGATGGAAACGTCAAAGGTGCCGCCGCCAAGGTCATAGACCACGATGGTTTTGCCACCCTCTTTGTCCAGACCATAGGCCAGGGCCGCCGCTGTGGGTTCGTTGATGATCCGCAGCACGTCCAGACCGGCGATCTTGCCGGCGTCCTTGGTGGCCTGACGCTGGGCGTCGTTGAAATAGGCCGGAACGGTGATAACGGCCTCGGTCACGGTTTCACCCAG
>JAURMY010000329.1 GCA_030830465.1 Alphaproteobacteria bacterium | reverse complement strand
CGACCGGGTGGTTGACGTGTTGGAAGAGATTTGCGCGCCCAACAAGATCAAGAAAGTTCTGAAGCAATATGAGCCGATCAAGCGGATGATTTATCAGGGCAAGGGGCAAAAAGTGCGGGCGATGTTTGACCGCGCTGATCTGCCCCGCAAGGAGCAACAGATCCGAAACCGGATCAAGGCCGCCAAATTGTGGATGCGCTAGCGGGGCTTGCCCCGTGCATGGCACTCGGGCGGTGGCCAGAGGGGGCTGTCTGCCCCCTCCGGACCTCCCCCGAGGATATTTTCGGCCAAAAGAAGGCCTAAGGCCGGCTGGATTTTTCGTCGATGCCCGAGGTGCCTTCGCGGCGTTCAAGTTCCTGAAGCACATCGCTGAAGGCGACGTCGCTGGCGGCGAGCATCACCAGCAAGTGATAGAGCACATCGGCAGCTTCGCTGGTGAGGTTGGCGCGGTCGCCTTTGGCGGCGGCGATGATCGCTTCGACCGCTTCTTCCCCGAATTTTTCGGCGGTTTTGGCGGGGCCTTTGGACAGCAGTTTCGCGGTCCAACTGGTGGTTGGATCGGCGGTTTTGCGGGCCTCGATCGTGGCGGCCAGACGGGACAGGATATCGTTCACAGGCGCACCGCAATTCCGGCCCGCGACATATGCTGTTTGGCCTGTTGGATGGTGAATTCACCGAAGTGGAAGATCGAGGCGGCCAGAACGGCGCTGGCATGGCCCTTTGTCACCCCTTCGACGAGGTGATCCAGCGTGCCAACGCCGCCGGACGCGATCACCGGGATCGAGACTGCATCCGCGATGGCGCGGGTCAGGGGCAGGTTAAAGCCGGCCCGGGTGCCGTCGCGGTCCATCGAGGTCAGCAGGATTTCGCCGGCACCTTTGCTTTCCACGAGGCGGGCGAAGTGAACCGCGTCAATACCGGTGGCGCGGCGGCCGCCATGGGTGAAAATCTCCCATTTCCCCGGGCTTGTGGTTTTGGCGTCGATGGCAACGACGATACATTGATTGCCGAATTTGTTGGCCGATTGGGCGATGACTTCGGGATCGGCGACGGCGGCGGAGTTGAAGGAAACCTTGTCCGCACCGGCCAGCAGCAGGGCGCGCACGTCGTCAGGCGTACGCACGCCGCCGCCGATCGTCAGCGGCATGAAACATTGTTCGGCGGTCCGGCGGGCGATGTCCTGCATCGTGCCGCGGTTTTCATGGGTGGCGTTGATGTCCAGAAAGCAAAGTTCGTCGGCGCCGGCGGCGTCATAGGCGCGGGCCGCTTCGACCGGGTCGCCGGCATCGACAAGATCGACGAAATTCACCCCTTTGACAACACGGCCGTCTTTCACGTCAAGGCAGGGGATGATGCGGGTTTTCAGCATCGCATCACGCTTTCAACAGGGCGACAGCGGCGGCCAGGTCGATCTGTCCGTCATAGATCGCGCGCCCTGAAATGGCGCCGTTCAGGGGGGCGCCGCAGGCCTTCAGAGCCGCAAGGTCCTGCATTGAGGCGACGCCGCCCGAAGCGATCACCGGGATTGAAACCGCCCGTGCCAGCGCTGCGGTGGCGGCGATATTCGGGCCCTGCATGGCGCCATCGCGGTTGATGTCGGTGTAGATGATGGCGGCGACGCCTGCGTCCTCGTACCGGCGGGCGAGGTTCGTGACCACCACATCGGTTTCTGCGGCCCAGCCTTGGGTGGCGACGCGCCCGTTGCGGGCATCAATCCCGACGGCGACCTTGCCGGGAAATTCCCGCGCGGCATCGCGGACCAGATCAGGGTTTTCGACCGCAACGGTGCCAAGGATCACCCGGCTAAGCCCTTTTTCCAGCCAGGTTTCGATGGTGGCCATGTCCCGAATGCCGCCGCCCAGTTGGGCAGGAATCGCGCAGGTATTCAGGATCGCCTCGACCGGGGCGGCATTGACCGGCTGGCCCGCGAAGGCCCCGTTCAGATCAACCAGATGCAGCCACTCGCAACCGGCGTTTTGAAATGCCAGCGCCTGCGCCGCGGGATCGTCGTTAAAGACCGTGGCCTGCTGCATGTCGCCTTTGTACAGGCGCACGCACTGGCCGTCTTTCAGATCAATTGCGGGGTAAAGGATCATATCTGCCTGTCCGGTCGGTTTCCCGGGTTCTTAAACACATGCCACAGGAAATGCCAAGATGGCAGGATGCCGTAAGGAAAGGCTTGCTTGGAATCAGATGATCGGAGAGAATCGGGCGAAATTCAGGGAGGATAAAATGAAAAAATTCTTGTTTGCTGCAGCGTTATTGTTGGCCGGCCCCGCTTTTGCAGGCGGCGAAGAAGGCAAATGGCGGACCGCTGACGGAAAAGAGGGCGGCTATCTGTTTGTGCAGATCGCGGCTTGTGGTGCTGAAATTTGCGGAACAATCGTGGGGGCGGTCGATAAAGAGGGCAAGCCTGACCCGAAATACAAGAATCTTGGTAAACCGATCATCTGGGGCATGAAAAACGACGGCGGCAACAGCTATTCCGGCGGGACAATCTGGGCGCCGGATGAAGACAAGACCTATACGTCCAAAATGGAACTTAACGGTGATGTTCTGGTCGTGAGCGGCTGCGTTCTGGGCGGTCTGGTCTGTCGCGGACAGGATTGGAAGCGGCAGCCAAACTAAGGCGTCCACTGCAAGAAATTGCCTATCAGCCGCAAGCCGGTTGATTGGCTTTTCTCTGGGTGAAACTGGGTGCCGATGATATTGTCGCGCCCCACAACCGCCGTCACTGCCCCGCCGTAATCACAATGGGCCAGACGTTCCTGTGGAATGCCCGTGGCCAGATGATAGGAATGCACGAAATAGGCGTGATCGCCGGTTTTGATGCCGTCCAGCACCGGGTGCGCGCTGTCAATCACCAGATCATTCCACCCCATATGGGGAATTTTCAGGCCGGGATCTGACGGCTTCAGGGCCACAACCTCGCCTTTGATCCAGTCAAAGCCCGGCGTGTTCAAACCGTGTTCCAGCCCGCGCGTGGCCATCATCTGCATGCCGACGCAAATGCCCAGAAACGGCACGCCGCGCTGGATAACCGCTTGTTCCATTGCCTCAAACAACCCGTCAAATCCGGCCAAACCGGCGCGGCAATCGGCAAAGGCACCGACGCCCGGCAGGACGATGCGGTCCGCTTTGGCGACGGCCTGCGGGTCGGAGGTGACGGCGACACTGCCGCCCACCTCAGAGGCCATGCGTTGAAAGCTTTTTTCGGCGGAATGCAGATTGCCCGAGTTGTAGTCGATGATAACCGTCGTCAATTCAAAGGGTTCCCTTGGTTGACGGGATCGCATCGGCCTTGCGCGGATCGGTTTCGATCGCGTCGCGCAGGGCGCGGGCCACGGCCTTGAAGGCGCTTTCGACGATGTGGTGGCTGTTAAAGCCCGCCAGTTTCTCGACATGCAGCGTGATCCCGCCGTTCATCGCGAAGGCTGTGAAAAACTCGCGCACCAGTTCGGTGTCAAACGTGCCGATTTTTGAGCTGGGCAGTTCAAGATTCCAGACCAGAAACGGCCGCCCCGACAGATCAAGGGCCGCACGCACAAGGGCTTCGTCCATCGGCAACAGGCAGGACCCGTAGCGTCGGATGCCCTTTTTGTCGCCCAGGGCCCTGGCCAGCGCCTGACCCAGCGCGATGCCGGTATCCTCAACCGTGTGGTGGTCATCGATATGCAGATCGCCCTTGGCGCGGACTTTCATGTCGATCAGCGCGTGGCGGGCCAGTTGGTCCAGCATATGGTCAAAAAACCCGACACCGGTCTGGTTGTCGTAATTTCCCGAGCCATCCAGATTGATCTCGACCGTGATCGCGGTTTCCACGGTCTTGCGGGTGATGCTGGCTGTGCGCATGGCGAACCTCTGTGATTGGGTGCGAGGGCGTTATAGACAGGCCAGCGCGGCTTGCATAGGCTTGGCTTGGCGGAAAAACGTCTTGCGTCGCGGCATCGGTTCGCGCGGGCCGTTCCAGAAAATCCTTGCCAATGCGGGGCATTTCGGGGATTTGAGGGGCCAAAGACGAAAATCAGACATCACTGTGACAGGCGACATGACCCCGACGCGCATCCCGGAACTGACCATCGTCGTTCCCACCTATAATGAGCGACAGAATATCCGGCCGCTGTTCGATCTGCTGGAGACGGCCCTGGCGGGGCGTGACTGGGAGGTTGTGTTTGTCGATGATGACAGCCCGGACCAAACCGCGAAAGAGGTGCGGGCGCTGGCGCGGGAACAGGCGCATGTTCGGGTTATTCACCGGATCGGGCGGCGCGGTCTGGCCGGGGCCTGTATCGAGGGCATTTTATCCTCGATCGCGCCGATTGTGGCGGTGATCGACGCGGACCTGCAGCATGACGAAACACGATTGCCGGTTATGCTGGACCTGCTTCAGGCGGATGCGACGCTGGATCTGGTGATCGGCAGCCGCAACGTGGAGGGTGGCTCGGCCGGCACCGGGCTTTCAAGCCTTCGCAAATGGGGCAGCGATCTGGCCACGGCCCTTGCCCGCCGGGCCTTGCGGATCACCGTTTCCGACCCGATGAGCGGGTTTTTCATGCTGCGCCGGCAAAGTTTCAACACCGTGGTTCTGGGATTGCAGGAACAGGGCTTCAAGATCCTGGCGGATATGCTGTCGCTGGCGCGCGGCCGCTGGAAGGTGCGCGAAGTCGCCTATACCTTCCGCGAACGCCAGTTTGGCGACAGCAAGATGGACAGCGCGGTGACGCTGGAATTTCTCAGCCTTCTGGCCGTCCGGCTGACCGGTGGCTGGATGTCGATCCGCTTTATCCTGTTCATGCTGGTCGGGGTGTCGGGGGTTGTGGTCAATCTGGTGGTTTTGCGCGCCATGCTGGGACTTTTGCCGGAACAGTTTGCCCTGTCGCAAACCGTCGCGGTGATTGTCGCGATGACCTCGAATTTCATCTTGAACAACGTCCTGACCTATAAGGATCGAACCCTGCGCGGCATGGCGTTTCTGCGCGGGCTGGTTACGTTTTATGGCGTTTGCGCGGTCGGTGCGGTGGCCAATATCGGTGTTGCAACGGCGGTTTACGCCACCTTTCCCTATTGGGCATTGGCGGGGATCGCCGGGGCGTTTGTGGGGGCGCTGTGGAACTATGTCGCCAGTGCGATGGTCACATGGAAGGCTCGATGAAGGCGCGGATTTCAGATCTGTTGCGCCCGGAAACGACAGGCGAAGCCTATGATTTCGCGTTGTTCTTGAAGATATTGCTGTGGACCACCGGTTTCAAGCTGCTGCTGGCGGTCATCGTCCCCCTCAGTGTGGATGAGGCCTATGCCATCGCCGTTGCCAGGGTGTTTTCCATCAGCTTTTTTGACCATCCGCCGATCAGTTTCTGGCTGCCGGTGCTGGCGGCCAAGCTGACCGGGATCGAGGCGCCGATTGTGTATCGCCTGCCGTTCGTGATCGCCGGGATCGGCACGGCCTGGATGATGTACCTGACCGGTCGTCGGATCGGCGGCAGCCGTGCCGGTGTCTGGACGGCTGTGCTGTTTCTGGCAGCGCCGTTTTTCATGTTGTCGGCGGGGGTTTACGCGGTGCCCGACGGGCCGCTCAGTTTTGCCAGTGCCGTCAGTGTCTATTTTCTGGTGCGGATCGCGCAGGCCGGGACGAAACCGCCCGTGCGCCTTTGGGTCTGTACCGGTCTTGCATTGGCCTTTGCGCTGGCGTCGAAATATCAGGCGGCCTGGATCCCGGTGGCGGTCGTGCTTTACATGGTTCTGTCGCCCAAGGCCCGGCGGTGGTTCCTGCAACCCGGGCCTTATATTGGCGGGCTGATCGGCCTTTTGGGCCTATTGCCGGTGGTGTTGTGGAATGTCGAGCATGACTGGGCGTCGTTTCAGTTCCACACCGGCCGGGTGAACGGGGTTCTGAACCCGTTGAACTTCCTTGTGGCGGTGATCGGGCAGGCGGTTTACCTGCTGCCGGTCACGCTGGTGGTGGCGGTGCTGGCAATTGCGCGGGTGCTGCGGCAAAGGCGCGGGGACGCACGCCTGCTGCTGGCATTGATCGCGGTCGGGCCGATTGTGTTTTTCAATTATGTCTATCTGACATCGGCGGCGACCCACCCGCACTGGCCTTTTCCCGGCTGGCTGTTTGCCCTGCCTCTGGCGGCGGTCTGGCTGTGCGACGCGGATGGGACCGGCCTGCGCCGATATGCCCGTTGGGGCCTTGGCCTGTTGGCGCTGTTCTGGGCGCTGACCGGCCTTTTGATCCTGCAGGCCACAACCGGGGTTCTGACCCGGCCGTTTTACGATCAGCTTCCGGTTTGGGACAATACCTTCCAGATGTTCAGCTATGACGGTCTGTTGCCCGAACTGAAATCCCGGGGTTTGTGGGATCAGACCGATCTGTTGATGTCTGACGGCTGGGCCGAGGGCGGATTGATGGACACCGCCGTTCAGGGGCAAAAGCCGATGCGGATTGCCGCCCGAACCAGCGCCCACCACTTTGCCTTTATGCCGGGGGCAACGGCCACCGGGACGGCGCTTTACCTTATGCCGTCCTTGTTGCGCGACGCAGACAGGGTGACGGCACGTTCCCTTGAAAACGCACGCCGGTTTGATCCTGCCGCAACGGTACTGCCACCGATCCTGCTGACGCGGGGCGGGATCGCTTATGTTTCGGTGTCGGTGATCCGGTTGACGATACGCTAGTGCGCCTGCGGGGCGCGCCGTTTGGAACGCCCCGGCATTTCCTCCATTTCCCCCTGTATCTTGGTTATTTTACGCTGGTGCAGACCTTTGCGCGGTGCTTTACATTTCACCGAAGCGAAAGATTGCGGAACGGATTATGACGGCCAGTTACGACTTTATCATCATCGGCGCAGGCTCTGCCGGATCGGCGCTGGCCTATAGGTTAAGCGACGGCGGAAAATACTCGGTTCTGGTGTTGGAGGCCGGTGGCACCGACCTGAATTTCTGGGTACAGATGCCGATCGGCTATGGCGTTGCGTTTTACGACAAGCGGGTCAACTGGAAATATTCG
>JAURMY010000328.1 GCA_030830465.1 Alphaproteobacteria bacterium | reverse complement strand
GACCATACCCAGGCCGGGTTCTACTATGCCGGGGCTTCGCCCGCGATGATGGCTGAAAATGTCGAGGCGGCCCGCGCCGATGCGGTCAAGCTGTCCGAGGAAGCCGAGCAGATTTTGTCCCGCGAAGGCATCAACTATACGGTTCAGGGCATGGTCGCCCAGATCGGCGGGATTGCCTGGACAGTCGGGCAGGCCGCCCGGTTCAACGATCTGGCTGTGCTGCCGCGTCCCTATGGTAAAGGGGCGGGCGACGATCTGGCCGCCGTTCTGGAGGCGACGATGTTTGAGGGCGACGCCTCTGTGCTTGTCTGCCCGCCGGGCATGCAGGCCCTGGACATTGGCAAAGCGGTGATCGGCTGGAATGAAAGTGCCGAGGCGTTGCGCGCGGTCCGGGCGGCCCTGCCGCTGCTGGCGCAGGCCACATCCGTGGATATCGCGGTGATCGACCCGCCGCGCCACGACGAAGACCGGGCCGATCCCGGCAGTGCACTGTCCACGATGCTGACCCGGCACGGGCTGTCGGTCAGTGTTTCGGTCCTGGCCAGAACCATGCCGAAAGTCTCGGAAACCCTGTTGCAGCATGCCAATGATCTGGGGGCCGGGCTTTTGGTGATTGGCGCTTATGGCCATTCGCGGTTCCGCGAATCCATTCTGGGCGGCGCAACCCGTGACCTGCTGGAAACTTCAACCCTGCCGGTCTTGATGACCCATTAAGCCGACCGGCCCCGTTTCACAGCGGGGCCGTCAGCCTCAGGTCAACATGCCGCCGTCGGTGTCGTCGCCGGTTTCATTCATCAACGCCGCGAAATCCGGCACCGTGATATGGCGTTTGCCGTCCAGCACGATCAGGCCCTCGCGCTTCAGAGCAGAGATCTGGCGGCTGACGGTTTCCAGCGTCAGGCCCAGATAATCGGCCATCGCCTCGCGCGACAGGGGCAGTTCAAACTGCACCTTTCCCACGGCATTTGACAGGCGCAGCGAGGCATCGCGCCGCGCGATGATGGACAGCAGCGAGGCGATTTTTTCACGTGCGGTTTTGCGGCCCAGCAGCAGCATCCATTCGCGGGCCGAATCAAGCTCGTCCAATGTCATTTCCAACAGACGCGCACCAACCGAGGGGGTCGTGGTCAACAGGGACTCAAACGGCGTTTTCTGGAACCGGCACAGCACCACCTCGGTGGCGGCCACCACATCGAACGGGGCGGTCTGGCGACCGGGACGCCCGACAAAATCGCTGGGCAGCAGAAGGCCGACCATTTGCCGCCGCCCGTCCTCCATCGTTTGTGACAACGAGGCAACCCCGGTGACGACCGAACCGACAAATTGCATCTGGTCGCCGGCCCAAACGATGGTTTGCCCGGCCTCATAAGTTTTGTAGGACTTCATTTTCTCGAGAACATCCAGTTCCGTCTGCTCGCAGCGCGAACAGACAGCCCGGTGCCGTATGGGGCAGTCGCCGCAATGGATGTTCAATGGTTTCACGGCGGCGCCTCGTGGGAAAATGCTGCGGAATTGATCTTGATCAAAGAATTCCGTTCTTTCTGATATTCTAAGTAAGCGAATGACAGATCAGACGCAACTCGCCCGGCTGGGATTATTCGACGCAAAGGCGCCGCGTTATACCAGTTACCCGACGGCACCGCATTTCACCCCACAGGTTGAGGCCGGGCAATATTCCGCCTGGCTTGCGGATGTGCCGGCGGATGCGGCGATATCCGTCTATGTCCATATTCCGTTTTGCCGCCGCCTGTGCTGGTTCTGCGCCTGCCGCACCCAGGGTGTGAAAACCAATTCCCCGGTGGAAGGCTATCTTGAGACCTTGAAGCAGGAAATCGACATGGTTGCGGCACAACTGCCCGCAGGTGTGTCCCTGGCGCGGCTGCATTGGGGCGGGGGCACGCCGACGATCTTGCCGCCGGAATGGATCGTCGCGCTGGCTGCAGCCATCAAGACGCGGTTGCCTTTTGCGGCCGGTGCCGAATTTTCGGTTGAAATTGACCCCAACGAGGTGGATGAGGCGCGCCTTGATGCATTGGCCGCGGCGGGGATGAACCGGGCCAGTATCGGCATTCAGGATTTCGACCCAAAGATACAGACAGCGATCGGGCGCATCCAAAGCTATGAAACCACGCGCGATGTGGCCGAGAAACTGCGGGCGCGGGGCATTCACAGCCTGAACTCGGACATTCTTTATGGTCTGCCCTATCAGGACAAGGCCAGTATCAGCCGCACAACCGAACAGGTGCTCAGCCTGTCGCCCGACCGGGTTGCCCTTTACGGCTATGCCCATGTGCCATGGATGGCGCGGCGGCAGACGATGATACCGGATGGCGAACTGCCGGATTCCGAAAAGCGGCTGGCGCTGTATCAGACGGCGCGCGACTTGTTTCTTGCGGCGGGTTATCAGGCGGTCGGGATCGACCATTTCGCCAAACCCGGTGACGGGCTGGCCCGCGCCGCAACCGCCGGCCATTTGCGGCGGAATTTTCAGGGCTATACCGATGACCGCTGCGCCGCCCTGATTGGATTGGGGGCCTCGGCGATTTCGCGATTGCCGCAGGGCTATATGCAGAATGCCAGCGCCACGGCGGCCTATCAGGCAATGGTGCGTGACGGCAAGCTTGCCGCCGCGCGCGGCCATGAATTCAGCGATGAGGACCGTTATCGCGCCCGGGTGATCGAACAGTTGATGTGCGCCTTTGAGGCCGATCTGTCGACGATCCCCGAGGGTGCGCCCGGGTTGGCGGCCAGACTGCGGCGCTGCTTTTTGCAGGTGCAGGCCAAATACGCGCCCTTTGTAACCGTCGCAGGCGACCGGCTGACCATTTTGCCCAAAGGCCAGCCGCTGACCCGGATGATCGCGCGCGAGTTTGACGCCTATGTCAGCCCCGAAAACGGCCATTCCCTGGCGATTTGAGCAATTTCCGGCCGGCTGTGCCGAATGGGTTTGACAAGGATTCAGGCGGGTCTTTATCTAGGCCCATGCAAACACTTGCGATCTCTGTTTTTCAGGCCAATGCGCGCACGGAATCCCCTGCCGCTCGGCTGAACTGGCTTGATATGGCCGCCGAACGCGCCGCCGAAGGGGGCAGCAAGCTGTTGATCTGCCCCGAGCTTTATGTCTCGTGCTATATGGCCGGGGAAAAACTGGCCGAACGGGCCCGGCCGATGTATGGCGAATATGCCGAACGGGTGCTCGATGGCGTTAACATCGGCACGCGCGTCTCGACTCCAGGAAGTCCAAAAATGAAGGTCGTGGGGGCCACTGCTGTTCCCGACTCGATCCTCACCTACTGGCCCGGCCTGCATATCGGCGACTTCT
>JAURMY010000327.1 GCA_030830465.1 Alphaproteobacteria bacterium | reverse complement strand
TTTCAAAAACCCAACCCTTTCCCCAAGTCGATCTATGACAACGTCGCCTATGGGCCGCGCATTCACGGGCTGGTTTCGACCAAGGCGGAGACCGATGAGGTGGTGGAAAAATCCCTGCGCCGCGCCGCCCTGTGGGACGAGGCCAAGGACCGCCTGCTGCAACCCGGCACCGGCCTGTCAGGCGGGCAGCAACAGCGCCTGTGCATTGCCCGCGCCATTGCCACAAATCCCGAGGTCCTGTTGATGGACGAGCCCTGTTCGGCGCTTGATCCCATCGCTACCGCACAGATCGAGGAACTGATCGACGAACTCAGCCACCGGCTGGCGGTGGTGATCGTGACCCATTCCATGCAACAGGCCGCGCGGGTCAGCCAGAAAACCGCGTTTTTCCATCTGGGCGAATTGGTTGAGACCGGCGACACCGATGTCATTTTCACCAACCCGGTCGATCCGCGCACCGAAAGCTACATCACCGGACGGATAGGATAACACCATGATCAAATCGGCCCATATCCGCTCGGCTTTTGATGCGGACCTTGAGAAAATTCAGAACCACATCCTTGAAATGGGCGGTCTTGTAGAGGCCCAGATCGAGGACAGCACCGAGGCGCTTTACAACCGCGACCCCGATCTTGCCGGGGTTGTCGTGAAAAACGACAAGAAAATCGACGCGTTAGACCACGAAATTGATCTTGAGGTTGTCCGCGTTCTGGCCCTGCGCCAGCCGATTGCCCAGGATCTGCGGACCGTGGTGACGGTGATGAAAATTTCCAGCAACCTGGAACGCATCGGGGATTACGCCAAGAACAACGCCAAGCGCACCCCGTCCATTGTCCGGTCCCAGCCGGTCGGCTCATCCGCGGCCACGCTGAAACGGATGGCGCGGGCAGTGCAGGACATGTTGCGCGACGCGCTCGATTGCTACATCAAAAGCGATCTGGACATGGCGATGGATGTGCGCCGCCGGGATGAGGAAGTGGACCTGATCTATAATGGTCTGTTCCGCGAATTGCTGACCCATATGATGGAAGACCCGCGCAACATTTCCTGTTCCATGCATCTGTTGTTTATCGCCAAGAACATCGAACGGATTGGCGACCATATCACATCCATTGCGGAACAGGTGATTTACACCGTCACCGGCGAATTGCCCGAGGAAGACCGCAAAAAAGGGGCGGACCCGTCTTATGCCGAGTTTGACCCCGAAACCGGTGCTGCTGACAAGGAATAGGGCGGATGGCCGACTTCGACAGAGCGTTGATCCTGGTGGTCGAGGATGAACCCGCCCAGCAACAGGTGCTGATCTATAACCTGAAATCGCAAGGCTATGACACGCTCAGCGCCAGCGACGGGGAAGAGGCGCTGCTGTTGATCGAAGAAACGCCGCCGGATCTGGTGATCCTTGACTGGATGCTGCCGGAAGTGTCGGGGATCGAAATTTGCCGCCGTTTGAAGGCGCGCAAATCCACCCGCGATATCCCCGTGATCATGTTGTCAGCCCGCAGCGAGGAAAACGACCGGGTGCGCGGGCTGGACACGGGGGCGGATGACTATGTCGTCAAACCCTATTCGGTGGGCGAGTTGATGGCGCGGGTCAAAACCAATCTGCGGCGGGTCAATCGCGCGGTGCAGGGGCAGGTGTTGCAGTTTTCGGACATCAGCCTTGACACGGAACAACACCGGGTCACCCGCGACGGGCGCGACGTAAGACTTGGCCCGACGGAATATCGTTTGCTGAATGTGCTGATCGAAAAACCGGGCAGGGTGCTGAGCCGCGATCAATTGCTTGATCGGGTCTGGGGCCGGGATATCTATGTCGACACCCGCACGGTCGATGTCCATATCGGCCGGTTGCGCAAAGCCCTGCGCGGCCCCAAGGGCGATGATCCGATCCGCACCGTACGTGGCGCGGGATACGCCCTGGGCTAGCGCGAAATGCGTTGAACTTGACTCACCAAACGCTGCCTGAAATCAAAGATTTAAACGTGTTAGGTGATGAAATCTGCTCCAGGTATAACGCAAGTCGCTTTCGGGGTTGCCGGCGCAGCACCCTGCGCGATTTCGATATGGTCAGCCAGGGACTTAGCGGTTAAAGCCTTTCTATGCGCGCGCAAGCGGCCAGGAGGCGTTTTGTGACCATCGGAAAAACTCTGTCGGCCATTGTTCTGGCCCTGACAATCGGATCCTTCGGCGGATTTGCCGCGCGGTTCATCGGCCTGCCCATGCCCTTTCTTCTGGGGGCCTTCCTGTTGACCGGGGTGACAACCGTCGCCGGTTTTCATCTTGGCCCGGTCAAGCCGCATCTGCCGATGCCGCTGCGAAACGTGTTTGTCGGCATCATCGGCGTGATGATCGGTGGCAGTTTTCACCCTGGAATCTTTTCCGCCCTCAGCCTGATCTGGCTGCCGGCCATCGGGGTCGTATTCTTTGTGCTGGCGTCCCTTGCGGGCAATTATCTGCTGTTTCGCCGCGTCGGCGGTTATGACCGTCCGACCGCGTTTTTCGCCGCCATGCCCGGCGGCTTGATTGAAAGCATCACCATGGGGGAACGGGCCGGGGCAGATGTGCATATTCTGACACTGCAGCAATTCATGCGGATCGCACTGGTCATCACGATTGTCCCGTTTCTGTTTCTGATCGTCACCGGCGACAAGGTTGGCAGCGCCGCCGGCGTAACCATCAACAGCGGCCATATGTCGGCCTCGGTTCTCGATTGGGCGATCATGGTTTTATGCGTGGGCCTGGGGCAGCTTGGGGGCAGGGCGCTGCGATTGCCC
>JAURMY010000041.1 GCA_030830465.1 Alphaproteobacteria bacterium | reverse complement strand
TCTGGTCGCCTAAATGAAACGGACACCAAAAAGGAATACCGTTTATGGCCGGTCAGATCGAAGAAAATCCGCAAGACAGGCCCAAGGCGAAAAGCATCGGCCCGATGCGCGGACTTGCGCCTTTTGTTGCGCCTTACCGGGTGACGGTGGTGTTTGCACTGACTGCGCTTGTGGTGACGGCGGCCCTGTCGCTGGCCCTGCCGTTGGCCGTGCGCCGGGTGATTGACGGGTTTTCCAATGGATCGACCCAGTTGCTGGACCAGTATTTCGCCGCCGCCATCGGTGTGGCCGCCTTGTTGGCGATGGGAACCGGGCTGCGTTATTATCTGGTGACGCGGCTTGGGGAACGAGTGATCGCGGATGTGCGCAAGGCGGTTTATGACCGGATGATCGGGATGAGCCCGGCCTTTTTTGAACGCATCATGACGGGCGAAGTCCTCAGCCGTATCACCACGGATACCACGCTGATCCTGTCGGTTATCGGTTCCTCGATTTCAATTGCTTTGCGCAATATCCTGATCTTCATCGGCGGACTGGGGTTCATGCTGGCCACCAGCCTGAAATTGGCCGGGCTTGTTTTGCTGGTGGTGCCGGTGGTGATTGTGCCGATCATTCTGTTGGGCCGTCGCCTGCGCAGCCTCAGCCGGGACAATCAGGACAAGGTTGCCGAAAGCTCCGGCAATGCGTCCGAAACCCTGCAGGCGGCCCAGACCGTTCAGGCCTTTACCCATGAGACCCGCAGCCGCGCCCGGTTCGGCGAGGTCACCGAGCAAAGCTTCACCGTGGCCAAGGTGCGGATCAAGGTGCGGGCGCTGATGACCGTGATTGTGATGTTCCTGATCTTCGCCTCGGTCGTCGGGATTTTGTGGGTCGGCGCACGCGATGTGCGTTCCGGCGACCTGAGCGCGGGCGCGCTGGTGCAATTCGTGATTTATGCGGTGATGGTTGCGGGTGCCGTCGCGGCATTGTCGGAAATCTGGGGCGAGTTGCAGCGGGCCGCCGGGGCAACCGACCGTTTGATCGAACTGCTGAACGCCAAGGATACCGTGGACGATCCGGCTTCGCCATTGGCCTTGCCCAAGCCGGTCAAGGGGGCCATCGCATTTGAAGATGTGGTGTTCCGCTATCCGTCGCGCCCGGAAACCAAGGCGCTGGATCATGTCAGCTTCAGCGTGAAACCCGGTGAAACCGTGGCACTGGTAGGCCCGTCAGGGGCCGGGAAAACGACGATCTATCAGATGCTGATGCGGTTCTTTGACCCCGACCAGGGGCGGATCCTGTTGGACAGTATAGATCTGAAAAGCCTTGATCGTGCCGCCTTTCGCAAGGCTTTCGCCATGGTGCCGCAGGATCCGGTGATTTTTGCCGATTCAGCGCGTGAAAACATCCGCTTCGGGCGCCCCGAGGCGACCGATGCCGAAGTCGAGGCCGCCGCCAAGGCCGCCGCCGCCCATGATTTTCTGCGCGCGCTGCCCAAAGGATATGACTCCTTTGTGGGTGAAAGGGGCGTGATGCTGTCAGGCGGCCAGCGCCAGCGCATCGCCATTGCCCGCGCGATCCTGCGGTCGGCGCCTGTATTGCTGCTGGATGAGGCGACTTCGGCCCTTGATGCGGAAAGCGAACGCCTGGTTCAAAAGGCGGTTGAGGCCCTGTCCGCCGACCGTACCACCCTGATCGTGGCGCACCGTCTGGCGACGGTGAAAAAGGCCGACCGGATCATCGTGTTTGATGCGGGTCGGGTCGTGGCCACCGGCACCCATGACGCGCTGGTTGCCGAAGGCGGCCTTTACGCCCGGCTGGCCCGGTTGCAGTTTACCGAAGGGCTTGCCGCCGAGTAACCGGCCCCATCGCCCGGTTGCCGGCCTTTTGAGGGCCTCAGCGGGCTTGCGATGCGGCGGCGTTTGCCCCAGACTGAGGCCAAGCGCACAGCCGACATCAGGGGATATCATGACGCCATTCGCCTCACTTGCCGACAAGTCTGCCATTGAATCCGTCGCACCCTGGGACAAACGACAACCGGCAAAAACGCTTTATGAACTGATCAAACGGTCGGCCACACGCTTTCCCGACCGTGACGCACTGTCGTTCCAGATCACCTCGGGCCCCAAGGACAAGGCCGAAACCCTGACCTGGGCCGCGCTTTTGGGCAAGGTCCATCAGGCCGCGAACATGTTCCGCCGTCTGGGAGTGGGCGAAAAGGACGTCGTGGCCTATCTGCTGCCCAATGCCAATGAAACCGCGATCACCCTGCTGGGCGGGGCGGTGTCGGGCATCGTCAACCCGATCAATCCTTTGCTTGATGCCGACCAGATCGGTGCCATCCTGCGCGAAACCGGGGCCAAGGTTCTGGTCACCCTCAAGGCGTTTCCAAAGACCGACGTGGCACAGAAAGCCGCCGAGGCCGTGGCGCTGGCCCCCAATGTCAAAACCGTGCTTGAGGTGGATTTGCTGCGCTATCTCAGCCCGCCGAAAAGCTGGATCGTGCCGCTGATCCGGCCCAAGAACCCGGTGAGCCACATCGCAAACGTGTTGGATTTTAACCGTGAATTGTCCAAGTTCCGCTCAGACGCGCTGGATTTCGAGGACGCGACCAGCGACCGTGTGGCGGCCTATTTCCATACCGGCGGCACCACCGGCATGCCAAAGGTCGCTCAGCACCGCTATTCCGGCATGATCTATCAGGGCTGGCTGACCAATGAACTGTTGGTCAGTGAACAGGACGTTATTTTCTGTCCCTTGCCCCTGTTTCACGTCTTTGCCGCCTATCCGGTCTTGATGGCGGCGGTCGCGGCCGGGGCGCATATGGTGATGCCGACCCCCGCCGGCTATCGCGGCGACGGGGTGTTTGATAATTTCTGGAAGCTGATCGAACGCTGGCACGGCACTTTCATGGTGATGGTTCCGACCGCCGCCGCCGCCCTGATGCAACGCCCGGTCAATGCCGATGTGTCGAGCCTGAAGACCGCTTTTTGCGGGTCCGCCCCATTGCCGGTTGAACTTTACAACCGGTTCGTCAGCGCGACCGGCGTGACCATCCTGGAAGGGTATGGCATGACCGAGGCGACGACGCTGGTGTCGGTCAATCCGTTTGACGGGGAAAAGAAGGTCGGCTCGGTCGGGCTGCCGTTTCCTTATACGGATGTGAAGATTCTGGACTGCGCCCCGGACGGTTCGGTGAAAAAGGAATTTGGCACCGACGAAATCGGCGAAATCTGCGTGTCAAATCCCGGCGTCATCCCCGGCGGCACCTATACCGAGGCTGCCAAGAACAAGGGGCTTTACGCGCTGAACACTTATTTGCGCACCGGCGATCTGGGACGCGTCGACAAGGACGGTTATCTGTGGATCACCGGGCGGGCCAAAGACCTGATCATTCGCGGCGGCCATAATATCGACCCCGCCGAGATCGAGGAAGCCCTCGCCGCCCATCCCGACGTGGCCTTTGCCGGGGCAATCGGTCAGCCCGACCTGCATGCGGGCGAGGTGCCTGCCGCCTATGTTGAACTGGTGGCGGGCAGTCAGGCCAAGGTCGCCGATCTGATGCATTTCGCCGAAGATCACATCGGTGAAAAGGCCGCCGTTCCGAAATATCTGGAAATCATGCCGGAACTGCCGAAAACCGCGGTGGGCAAGATTTTCAAACCTGATCTGCGCAAATCCGCGATCACGCGCGTATTCAATGACGCCCTGAAAAAAGCGGGGGTCGAGGCCCGTGTCACCTCGGTGATTGAAGACAAAAAGCGCGGCCTGGTGGCATATGTTTCCGCCGGCGCTTCGGTGAGTGACACGGCGATCAAGGACGTGCTGGGCGGGTTCACAACCGCTTGGGAGCGCGCGTAAATCTGAGCCTGCCCGGGTATTGATCGCGCCACCGGCACCCGCCGGGCAGAATCGCTTGCCCGGATTGCGGCCGCTGTTCGACGCGTTTTGCCGAAAAAATGGTCTGAGTCCTCGAATCGGCTTGCAAAAGATGCATAATAATGCATATTTGCGGCACAATTCGGGAAAATATGTCAAATAGTGCATCTGAACCACCATTTGACACCCCGCAAGAAAAACGAGAACGTTTCAATCGGTACCAATGGGAGGATTACCATGAAAAAACTAGTTTCCGCGGCTTTGGCTGCGACGATGCTGACCGCGCCCGCTTTTGCGGCTGAGGTCAAGATCGGGTTCGTCACCACGCTGACAACCCCCGCCGCGATCATCGGCAACGACATGAAAAACGCGGTTGATCTGGCCGTGGAGAACATGGGCGGCAAGATGGGCGATCTGGACATCAACCTGATCTATGCCGATGACGGTTTCAAACCGGAAACCGGCAAGCAGGTCACCGACAAATTGGTGCAGCAGGACAATGTCGATTTCGTTGCCGGTTATATCTGGAGCCACATTCTGCTGGCCTCGCGCAATTCGGTTCTGGACGCGGGCAAGATCCTGATCTCGGCCAATGCCGGTCCCAGCCAGATGGCGGGCGAGCTTTGTGACAAGAACTTCTTCTCGACCTCCTGGCAGAACGACCAGACCCCGATGGCCATGGGTGAGGTTCTGAACCAGAAAGGCGTGAAATCGCTTTACGTGATGGCCCCGAACTATGCCGCCGGCAAAGACATGGTGGCCGGGCTTGAACGCACCTTCAAAGGCACGATCGTCGGCAAAGACCTGACCAAATGGGGTGCTGACGCGCAGCTTGATTTCTCGGCTGAACTGGCAAAAGCCAAGGCTTCGGGCGCGGAAGGCATCTTTGTGTTCTATCCGGGTGCCGCTGCTGGCGCCTTCATCAAGCAATACCACCAGGCCGGCCTGAAAGAAGTTCTGCCGCTTTATTCGGTGTTCACGGTTGACGGGATCAGTCTGCCGAAACTGCAAAAAGCCGGGTTTGACGGCGTTCTGGGTTCCAAGATCACCCAGGAATGGGATCCGAGCCTGGATAACGCCCAGAACAAGAAATTCGTGGCGGATTTCAAGGCGAAATACGGGTCATATCCGTCGTTTTATGCCGCGCAGGCCTATGACTCGATGTTCCTGATCAAGTCGGCGGTCGAAGCTGTTGGCGGTGACCTCAGCAATCAGGACGGTATCCGTGCCGCGCTGAAATCGGCCAATTATGATTCGGTTCGCGGCAAATACACTTATGGCAACAACAACTTCCCGATCCAGAACTTCTATCTGCGTGAAGTGGTTGCCGATGCGGATGGCAACTGGACAACCAAGGTTGTCGCGACGGTTCTTGAAAACAATCAGGACCCGTTCGCAGCGTCCTGCCCGCTGAAATAAGACCCTTGGTCTGATCTGAACGCGGCCGGGGTCACCCCGGCCGCTGTTACAAACCCCAGCCGGAAATCGCCCGTGGATTATACGCTTCTGTTCGTGCAGACACTGAACGGCTTGCAGCTTGGCCTGCTTCTGTTTCTCGTCGCCTCGGGGTTGACGCTGGTGTTTGGCATTCTGGATTTCGTCAATCTGGCGCATGGCTCGCTTTACATGCTGGGGGCCTTTGTGTGCGCCTCGCTGACCTTTGTGGTCGGCAACTTTCTGTTGGCGGTTCTGATTTCGCTGCCGATCACCGGGATCATCGGCTATCTGGTGGAACGTTTTGTCGCCCGCCCGCTTTATGCGCGCGACCATTTGGATCACGTGCTGGGGACGTTCGGTTTGATCCTTGTGCTGGATACATTGGCCCACCTGATCTGGGGGCCTGCCGGGATCGCTGTTCCGCTGCCTCAGTGGCTGGACGGGCAGGTTGGTCTGTTTGGTGATGTTGTGGTGCCGACATTCCGTCTGCTGATTATCGCCACGGGCCTTGCGACCGCTGCCGGCCTGTTCTGGCTGGTCAATTATACCCGCCTTGGCATGTTGATCCGGGCCGGGGCCAGCAACCGTACCATGGTGTCGGCGCTGGGCATTGATATCGAATTGCTGTTTGCGCTTGTTTTCGCGCTGGGCGCGATGATGGCCGGGCTGGCGGGAATGCTGATCGCCCCGATCACCGAGGCCTCGATCAGCATGGGCAACAACATCATCATCACCGCCTTTGTGGTGATTATTGTCGGCGGTATCGGGTCGATGAAAGGCGCCTTCTTTGCGGCGCTTCTGATCGGCCTGATCGACACATTGGGCCGCTCGTTTCTGGACGACCTGTTCAAACTGTTCATGTCCTCGGACGCGGCTGAAACCTCGGCCCCCGCGATTTCGGCCATGCTGATTTACATCATCATGGCGGTGATCCTTTCTGTGCGCCCGCAGGGCCTGTTCCCGCCGAAGGTGCGCTGATGAACAAACTGTCAAAATCAGGCTGGATCACGCTGGCGGTGATGGCGGCCCTGGCCATTCTGCCGCTGGTGTTTCTTTGGACCAGCCAGCCGTTTTACCTGTCGCTGCTGACCCGTCTGGTGATCCTTGGCATCGCGGCGGTCAGCCTGAACCTGATCCTTGGCTATGGCGGCCTGATTTCGTTCGGGCATGCCGCCTATATCGGCATCGGTGCCTATGCGGTGGGCATTCCGGCCTATCACAAGCTTTACGGCGGCTTTTCGATGATCGCCAGCACCAACGGATTTTTTCAGATCGGGCTGGCGGTTGCGGTTGCCGCCTTGTTTGCGTTGATCACCGGGGCGATCTGCCTGCGCACCAAAGGCGTCTATTTCATCATGATCACCATGGCCTTTGCCCAGATGGTCTATTATTTCTTCGTGTCGATTGAGGAATATGGCGGCGATGACGGGCTGGTGATCGACACGCGGTCAAAGTTCCCGCTGCTGCATCTGAACGATCCGATCCAGCTGTATTATCTGTGTTTCGTGTTGTTGATCGGGGCGATGTGGCTGGTGCATACCATCGTCAATTCACGCTTTGGCATGGTGCTGCAAGCCGCCAAGGGCAATGATGCGCGTACCGTTACGCTGGGCTATAACACTTATCTTTACCGGCTGACCGCCTATGTGATTTCCGGCGCGATGTGCGGCCTTGCCGGGGCGATGCTGGGCAATTTCGCCACCTTCATCAGCCCCGAGATGATGGACTGGTCGCGCTCGGGCGAGTTGATGTTCATGGTGATCCTTGGCGGCACCGCGACGGTTGTCGGCCCGGTTCTGGGCGCTGCGGTTTTTGTCGTGCTGGCGCAGGAACTGTCGGACATCACCACCTATTGGCACCTGCCGTTCGGTCTGTTGCTGATCGCGGTGGTTCTGTTCGCCCG
>JAURMY010000326.1 GCA_030830465.1 Alphaproteobacteria bacterium | reverse complement strand
CGCACATATTGGCAAAGCGCCGTTTAACGGCCAGTGGATACAGAAATTCGGGCCTGAGCACAAAGGCCACAGCCATCTGGAAGGGCAGGTGGATCTGTCGCAGGATTTTCTGGATGAATTCAACATCAACCTTGGTGAGGGCGCGGTCTCGGGCCGTGGCAAGGGGCTGTTGACCGTCGAGATGGAAAAGGGTCAGCCGCCGGCGTTTCGGTTACAGTCCGATCTGAACCGCATGACATTGAACATTGACGCCCTTGGCTGGACAAAGCCGCCCAACAAGACCGGCAGGCTTGAAGTTGTCGGTCGGTTCTCACAGCCGGCGGAGATCCGTTCAATCGTGATCGAGGCTGCGGGGTTGAAGGCCAAGGGCTTTGTGAACCTGACGAAATCCGGGAAATTCGCGCTGGCGCGGTTTGACGAGGTTTCGCTCGACAATTGGCTGAATACGTCCTTTGAAATCCGGCCGGGCGATAACGGCAGTCTTGAGTCTTCCACGAATGGCGGCACGCTTGACATGCGGGCCAGCCGGTTTGCGACCACCCAGCCAAAGGGCCAGGGCAATCATGTTTCGGTGCAACTGGACCGGCTGATCCTGTCCAGCGGCATTTCGCTGCGCGAGGTTTCGGGCGATCTGAACACGTCGGGCGGCCTGACCGGGTCCTTTTCCGGTCGGGTCAATGGCGGGCCGACGATTGTCGGCACATTGGCGCCACAGCCAAACGGCACGGCGGTGCGGTTCACCTCGCCCGACGCCGGAGAGGTGATGCGCGCGACTGGTCTGTTTGCAACCGCCTATGGCGGGCGGCTGGACATGTTGCTGGTGCCAACGACGACCAGCGGCGAATATGACGGGCAATTGGTTATTCAGTCGACGCGGGTGAAAAAGGCCCCGGTACTGGCAGATCTTCTGTCAGCGATCAGCGTTGTCGGATTGTTGGAACAACTGGGCGGCGACGGCTTGGCTTTTAACAATATCACCGGGCGGTTCCGACTGACACCGACCGGCGTCGAACTGACCGAGGCCAGCGCGGTCGGGGCGTCGCTGGGGATGACGATGGCGGGCACCTACAGTTTCAAGACCAGCGCAATGGACATGCGCGGCGTGATCACGCCGGTTTATGTGCTGAACGGCCTTTTGGAACAGACCAAGGTTTTCGGCGGGCTGTTTGGCAAGCAAAAGGGCGAAGGCTTGTTTGGCTTCAATTATACCCTCAAAGGCCCGATCAAATCCGTCACCGTGGGGGTCAACCCCTTGTCGATCCTGACACCGGGGATGTTTCGCGAAATATTCCGTCAGCCGGACCCGAAGGTCGTGGAATGAAACTGTCGGATTTTGATTTTGATCTGCCCGAGGGCCTGATCGCCACGCGACCGGCTCAGCCGCGCAGCGCCTCGCGCCTGTTGGTCGCGCAAGGGGATGCGATTTCCGATCACAGCGTCACCGATCTGCCGGAATTCCTGCGCCCCGGCGACCGGCTGGTTCTGAACAACACCAAAGTCATTCCGGCGCGGCTGTTCGGGCTGCGCGAACGCACCAGCGATCAGGGCAAGACCGAAGCGCGGGTGGATGTCACCCTGCTGGCGCCGACGCCGGCAGGGGACTGGCGTGCCCTGGCCAAGCCGGCGCGGCGCGTCCGCATTGGCGAGACGATCACCTTTGGCGGTGGGTTGACCGCCTTGGTGTCCGACAAGCCCGAAGGCGCGGTGATTCTGGCGTTCAACCTGACCGGTGATGCGTTTGACGCGGCCCTGGCCCAGGTCGGCCTGATGCCCTTGCCGCCCTATATCGCGGCTTTGCGCCCGGTCGACCGGCAGGACGACGCCGATTATCAGACGGTGTTTGCGGAAAAGCGTGGCGCGGTCGCCGCCCCGACCGCGTCGTTGCATTTTGATTTGCCGCTGCTTCAGCGCCTGTCCGCGATGGGGGTCGAGACGACCAAGGTCACGCTGCATGTGGGCGCGGGTACGTTCTTGCCGGTCAAGACGGATGATGTGGAAAACCACAGAATGCATGCGGAATGGGGCGAGGTTACCGCCACGGCCGCCGCCGAGATCAACCGGACCAAACAGCAGGGCGGGCGGGTGATCCCGGTCGGCACGACCGCCCTGCGCCTGATTGAATCGGCAGCAACCGCACCGGGCCGGATCACGGCCTTCAGCGCCGAAACCGATATTTTCATCAAACCCGGCTATCGGTTCAAAATCGCCGATGGGTTGATGACCAACTTTCATTTGCCAAAATCGACCTTGCTGATGCTGGTTTCTGCGCTTATGGGGCAGGCGCGGATCGGCCAGATTTACCGGCACGCAATCGCTCGGGAATATCGGTTCTTTTCCTATGGCGATGCGTCGTTATTGCTGCCGGATCGGAAATTGGCGGTTGAACCGTCGCAATAAGACAATTTAGCTGGATTGATCCAGTCTAGGAACAGGCCAATACGACGGCCAGAGGACATGGAATGTTTGGCGTAATTCGCAACTCCTGGGCATTGCTTTTGGGCATGTTGCTGTTGATGTTGGGCAATGGCCTGCAAGGCACGTTGCTGGGTGTGCGCGGCACCGCCGAGGGGTTTTCGACAACCTCGATGTCAATCGTGATGTCGGCCTATTTCGTGGGCTTTCTGGGCGGTTCACGCATGGCGCCGGAACTGATCCGCCGGGTCGGGCATGTGCGGGTTTTCGCGGCGCTTGGCTCTTTCATCTCGGCCATTCTGATCCTTTATGCCGCGGTTCCGAACCCCTGGGCCTGGACCTTTATGCGGGTGTTGATCGGGTTCTGTTTTTCCGGTGTTTATGTGGTGGCCGAAAGCTGGCTGAACGATGCATCGACCAATGAAAACCGCGGCAAGACCATGTCGATTTACCTGATCGTGCAGATGATCGGGATTGTCACCGCGCAGGGGCTTTTGAACCTTGCCGACCCAAACGGCTATAACCTGTTTATCATTTCTTCGGTTCTGGTGTCCGTGGCCTTTGCGCCAACCTTGCTGTCCGTCAGCCCGGCACCGGTGTTTCAGGCCACAAAACCGATGACGCTTCGGCGCCTGTTTAATACCTCGCCTTTGGGATTTGTCGGGGCCTTCCTGTTGGGATCGGTCTTTTCGGCGCTGTTTGGCATGTCCGCCATTTTCGGTGCGCAAATCCATCTAAGCGTGAAGGACATCTCGATCTTCATCGCCACGATCTATTTCGGCGGCATGGTTCTGCAATATCCGATCGGTTGGGTGTCGGACAAGATGGACCGACGCACGCTGATCATGCTGCTGAACCTGCTTGGCGCCATCATGATGCTGGCGGGGCTGTTGGTTGCGGGCAATTTTTACTGGTTGCTGGCGCTGGCCTTTGTCGTGGGCGGCATTTCGAACCCGCTTTATTCGCTCTATATTGCTTATACCAACGACTTTTTAGAGGTCGAGGACATGGCCGCCGCGTCGGGCGGTCTGATCTTTGTGAACGGGATCGGGGCGATTTCGGGGCCGGTTGTGCTGGGCTGGTTGATGGACACCTATGGGCCGTACAGCTTTTTCGGCTATCTCAGCGCGATCCTTGGAGCCTCAACCCTTTATGCGATTTACCGGATGACCCGGCGCAAAGCGCCTTCGGGCAATGAAACCTCGTCTTATGCGGCGGTTTCGCCGACATCGACGGTCGTTGCGGTCGAAGTCACACAGTCTGCGGCGCATGATCTGGATAGTGCGGGGAAAACGCAACACTAGTGTCACAATTTCCGCATTTGAGAATACTGCCTTGAAAATGTCCCAATCATTTTGGAACCTTAACCCTAAGTAAATGTAAAACGAGTGGAGGGTGCTGTGGCGAGCCCGAAGGAGATACAGACGTTCTGGATCGATGAAGTTGGCCCCGAAGGGTGGTACAACAGCAGCGAAGAACTGGACGCAACCATTCAGGAACGTTTTGGCGAAACCTGGGAAAAAGCGGCGGCGGGCGATCTGAACGATTGGGCCTGCGACCCGGAAAAAGCATTGTCCCTGATTATCCTGCTGGATCAGTTTCCGCGCAATATGTTCCGCGGCTCCGACCGCGCCTTCAGCACCGACCGCAAGGCTTTGTGCGTGGCCAAGAAATCAATCGACCGTGGCTTTGATCTGCGCACGCCCGAGCCAGAGCGGCAGTTTTACTATATGCCGCTGATGCATTCCGAAAGCCTGACCGATCAGGAACGCTGTGTGCGTCTGATGGCAACGCGGATGCCGGAAACCGGCGCGGGAAATCTGGTTCATGCGCGGGTGCATCGCGAAGTGATCCGCCAGTTCGGGCGCTTTCCCTATCGCAATGACGCGCTCAGCCGGATGCCGACCGACCAAGAGGCGGCCTATTTGGCGAATGGCGGCTATCAGCAGACCATGCAGCAGTTTCAGCGCGCCTGATTCGACCGGGGCCGCAGACTGAATTGCGGCCAATCCTGCAATCTTTGACATTCTTTGGCGGCGAGCGGAAAATATCCGTTCGCCGTTTTGCAATTTCGCGCAGGATCATTG
>JAURMY010000325.1 GCA_030830465.1 Alphaproteobacteria bacterium | reverse complement strand
CTGCCACGAATTCCCGGACCGCCAGCTTTTCGGCGAGGATGTGATCTGGTCCGACGATCCGTCCCATGGCCTTTTGTCATCGCACCGGTTGATCACCACAGCCACCCACACCCGCGCCGGCCAGTTCGGGCCGGCCACGGGCACCAACTGGACAGTCCGGGTGATCGCTGACTGCGCGGCCAAAAACGATGCCATCTATGATGAATGGCTGATCCGGGATTACGGCGGCATTGTTCGGCAGATGGGGTTGAACCCCGAAGACTACACCCGCGACCTGATCGAAGCCGAAGGCGGCGCGGAAAAGGCCGCGCCGGTTTTCCTGCCGGAAAACGATGTTGACGGCGGCTATCACGGACGCGGCAATGAAAACGCCTGGGGCGCGCAATATGCCGACAGCCTGCGCCGGATCATGGACCATGACTTCAACCACATTTTTGAAAGTTACGACCGGGCCGTGATCGGCGACTATGCGGGCGGACAGTCAACATTGGGGCGCGATGGCAGTGTCGCGTTCTGGCTGGGCCTGCGTGCGGCCTTTCCCGATGCCCAATTTGAAATTCACCACCAGATCGGTATGGATGCCGACATGCTGAGCCCCCGCTCCTCGATCCGCTGGTCGCTTGACGGCACCCATTCCGGCTGGGGCGCCTTTGGCCGGCCGACCGGAAACCGCGTGCATGTGATGGGCATGTGTCATGCGGAATTCGGGCCCTGGGGCCTGCGCCGGGAATACGCCTATTACGACGAAATCGCGATTTGGAAGCAAATCCTGATGCAACAGGGCTGAACAACCGTGATCCGTCCGGCTGCAAACAAGGTCCGCCGACCGCAGTTACCCGCCGCGCCGGGCTGTCATGGCGCACCGCATGCGCCGGAACCGAAACTCAGAAAGAAACGCAAATGACACCCGACCAGATGAAAGAACGCATTGTCCGCTATGGCGATCTGATACCCTGTCGAACGGCCTTTGTTGATGCCCATACGCCCGGATCGGACCAAAAGGAAAACTTTACCATCATCGGGGCCGGCGTCACTGAAAATCCGCAGCAGCATATTCATATCCGCGAAACGCCGGGCTTTAACATCGGCGCTGCGGGTCAGCCGCCGAAATGCCGGAATTCGCTGCACTTTCACTGCACCGCCGAAGTTTTCTTTGTCTTGAAGGGCCGCTGGCGTTTCTTTTGGGGGCGCTGGGGGCAAGACGGTGAATTCATCGCCAATGAAGGGGATATTTTCAACATACCCACCGGCATTTTCCGCGGTTTTGAAAATGTCGGGACCGACTATGGCATGATCATGTCGATCCTTGGCGGCGACGATGCGGGCGGTGGCGTGGTCTGGGCACCGCAGGTGATCGAAGACGCCAAGGAACACGGCCTGGTCCTTGGTGAAAACGGCAGCATCTATGACACCAAGATCGGCGAGAAACTGCCCCACAACGTCAACCCCATCACCCCCCTGACCGAGGCAGAATGCGCCAGAATACCCGTCGTCGGCCCCGAGGGCGTGGTCCGGGACTATGTCGCCCGTTACTGGGATCTGATGGCTTTGGCGGCCGGCAAACCGGCCAAGGTGATTGGTCCCGACGCGCTGTTGAAGGATCGGCCGGGTTTTGAGGTGGATTTCATCACCCGCGGATCGGTCCCCGCCGAAAGCTATGTGACCGCGCGCCACGAAATCCTGATGCCGGTCAAGGGCCACTGGAAACTGCGTTGGGATGGCGGGGAAACCACGCTCAATCCCGGCGATACCTGTGCCATGCCGCCCAATCTGGCCCGTGCGGTGGAACCTTCGATGACAGGCGAGGCTGCGATGTACCGGGTTCGCAATACCGACGATCCGGCCGGCTTGACCTGGATCGGCTGATCCATGCGCACGCCGCTTGTCTTGCTGCCGGGCATGATGTGCGATGCGCGGCTGTTTCAGCCGCAAATCGCAGCCCTCTCGGCCGATCGGCCCGTGATGGTGATGCCCTTGAACGGCTGGGCGACGGTTCCGGCGCTGGCTAGCGATATCCTGAACCATGCGCCGCCGGTTTTTGCCTTGGCGGGGCTTTCGATGGGCGGCATCGTTGCGATGGAAATCATGCGCCAGGCACCGGAACGCGTTGCCCGTCTGGCGCTTATGGACACCAACCCCTTGGCGGAACTGCCAGAAGTTTTGGCCCGGCGTCTTCCACAGATCGCGGCGGTGCGCGACGGCGAACTGCGCCGTGTGATGCGCGACGAGATGAAACCGAATTATCTGGTCGAAAGCGCCGCGCGGCAGGATATCCTCGATCTTTGCATGGCCATGGCCGAAGGCCTGGGGAAGGATGTGTTCATTGCCCAATCCCGGGCGCTGGCAACCCGGCCGGACCAGTGTGCGACGCTGCGAAGCCTTAGCCTTCCGACGCTGATCTTGTGCGGGCGTCAAGACGTGCCCTGCCCTGTTGCGCGCCATGAACTGATGCACAGTCTCGTTGCGGGTTCAAACCTTGTGATCATTGACGACGCGGGTCATCTGCCAACTTTGGAACAACCCGAAAAAACCAACGAGGCTTTGCTGAAATGGCTGAACTGACCCTGCCCGACGACCTGCTTGCGCTGATGAAATCGGTCGATACTCCAACAGTTTGCAATGCCATCGAGGTGGCACAGGGCAGGCGCGGATTTGACAATTACACCAAGCGCACGATGTTGCCTTCCGACCCCGCCGCGCCGCCCATGATTGGTTTTGCGCGCACCGCCAAGATTGCCGGGCGGGAACCCCCAAGCGAAGCACCCGATGTGATCCGCGCCCGGCGTATGGACTATTTTCGCTACATGGCATCGGGTGTCGAACCGGGCATTGCCGTGGTTCAGGATATCGACGGTGACAACGCGGTCAGCGCCTGGTGGGGCGGCGTTCACACGGCGGTTCACAAGGGTCTTGGACTGAAAGGTGCCGTGACCAACGGGGTGATGCGCGACCTTGGCGATCATGAACCCGGGTTTCCGGTTCTGGCCGGCTCCATCGGGCCAAGCCACGCATTCGTCCATGTTCGCGCGCTGGCCTGCCCGGTTGAGGTTTTCGGCATGTCGGTGACCGACGGCGACCTGGTCCACGCCGACCGCCACGGCGCGCTTGTCGTCCCGCCCGCAGTGATCCCGGACCTGAAGGCCGCGATTGAAAAGCTGCTGGCGACCGAGGCTTTGATCCTGGAACCGGCCCGCCGGGAAGGCTTTGACTTTGCCGCGCTCGAAGCCGCCTGGGCCGCCTTTGAAAAGGCCCGGACATGAAACCCGATTGGGGAAATGAAAAAGGTTCACGCGCCATCAAGTGCAGGCCTGCATGACGGATTGCACAAGGATTTCATACGCACAGGAGAACGCGAAATGTCAGAAATATTAACGACCCATGTGGGCTCTTTACCCCGCAGCCAGGATGTCGTGGATTTCATCTTTGCCCGTGAAAAGAACACGCCTTATGATCCCGCAGCATTTGACGCCTGCATGACCAGGGCCGTCTCGGAAACCGTCCGCAAACAGGCCGAAGCCGGGATTGACATCGTGTCGGACGGGGAAACCTCCAAGATCTCTTACGCCACATACGTCAAGGATCGGTATACCGGTTTCGGCGGCGACAGCCCGCGCAATGCCCCGGCGGACTTGCTGATGTTTCCGGGCTTTCTGGAACGGATCGCACGATCCGGCGGAACCCCGACCTATGCCCGCCCAATGTGCGTTGGCGAGGTCCGATCAAAGGGTCAGGGCGAACTGGAAAAAGACATCGCGAATCTGAAGGCGGCAATGGCTGAACATGGGGTCAAGCGCGGCTTTATGAACGCGGCGTCACCCGGGGTCATCTCATTGTTTCTACAGAACGATTTTTATCCGTCGCGGGCGGCCTATCTGGCGGCCCTGGCCGATGCGATGAAGGCGGAATATGAAACCATTGTTGCCTCTGGTCTTGATCTGCAACTTGACTGCCCGGATCTGGCGCTAAGCCGCCACATGCTGTTCAACGATCTCAGCGATGATGAATTCGTCAAGGTTGCAAACCTGCATGTCGAAGCCCTGAACCATGCGCTGAGCGAAGTGCCCGCCGAAAAGGTGCGCGTACATATCTGTTGGGGCAATTATGAGGGGCCGCATTGCTGTGATATTCCGATGGACAAGGTGTTCTCAACACTGATGCGCACCAAGTCCCGCTATGTGCTGTTTGAAACATCAAACCCCCGCCATGCCCATGAGTGGACTGTGTTCCGCGACCGGAAATCCGAAATTCCCGATGACAAGATCCTTGTGCCAGGGGTTGTGGACACCACCACCAACTTTGTTGAACACCCGGAAGTTGTCGCGCAGCGGATTGAACGGTTTACCGAAATCGTCGGGTCTGAACGGGTCGTCGCCGGGTCCGACTGCGGCTTTGGAACCTTTGCCGGCTTTGGCGCGGTGGATCCGGATATCGCCTATGCGAAACTGGCATCACTTTCGGAAGGGGCGCGAAAGCTGGGATCCGCACAGGATTGAGGGGCGCGAAAATCCGGCCCTGATTTCGCCGTTGTTGCGCGGGCAGAACCGTGCGGGACAAGCGCGTTTTTTGAAAAAGACGCCAAATATCCCAAAAATGTTGTGACGTCGCAGGCATCCACCGTGATAGGCAATGGTGGCCGGATTTTTCGCGATACGAAGGGCCAAAACAGAATGGGACAAGCAATAGTCACCGGTGCCACAAGCGGCATCGGGCGCGCAATCAGTGAAGCCTTGGCGGCTGAGGGGCACAGGGTTCTGGCGATCGGCCGAAATCCGGTGGCGCTGGCGGACCTGAACGGTATCGCAGGGATCACGGCGATTGCCGTCGATCTGACCGATCCCTCAGAACTGACGCGGGCCCTGAAGGATCAAGAGGCCGATATCCTGGTGAACAATGCCGGAATAGTGTCCGCCCCGGGGCCGTTTGCGGACTGTGATCCGGGATCCATCGCCATGGCGATTGCCGTGAACGTCACCGCCCAAATGACCCTGACCCGCCTCGTTTTGCCCGGTATGGTGGCACGCGGGCGGGGGCATATTTTCTTTACCGGTTCGGTTGCGGGCCATGCACCGGTTGCGAATATGGCGGTTTATGCCGCAACGAAACATGCGCTGGGCGGTTTTGCCCAGTCCCTGCGTCTTGAGGTCCAGGACCGTGGCCTGCGCGTGACCGAACTGGTTGCCGGCCGGGTTCAGACGGACCTGTACCGGGATGTTCTAAGCGAGGACCAACGCCGCGCCATGTATGAAACCGGCACGCTTCAACCATCAGACGTGGCGCAATGCGTCTTGCTGGCGCTGAATCTGCCGGACCACGCGCAGGTTGCGCGGCTTGATATCGTGCCGGCACAGGCCTCATCCCGCGTGCCGCTTTCGGAGGGAAAAAGATGAAAGATCTCAACGTTGTTATTGTGGGTGGCGGTGCCGGCCTTGGGGCGTTGTTGGCCCAGAGGGTTGTCGCCGAGGGCGCATCCGGGTTGGCGATCATTGATCTGACACAAAAGGCGGCCGAGGACAGCCTGACCGCGGCGCGGGCCGCGGGCCTGACCAGTATCGGAATCGCCGCCGATATCCGCACCAAACCGGCGGCACATGCCGGATTTCAAACCGCCGTCACCGCGTTGGGGCGGGTCGATACCTTGATCAACTGCGCAGCGATTTACCCGCGAACTTCGCTTCTGGAGATCACCGATGACGCCTGGGATGCGTTTAACGCCGTCAACATCAAGGGCACCTATCACATGATGGTGGCCGCGGCCCTGCATATGGCACAGCAAGAGCCTCGGGGCGATGTGCGCGGCCGGATCGTGAACCTGACTTCGGTTGATGCCTTCAAAGCGCATCCGCAAAATGCCCATTACGCGGCAACCAAAGCCGCCGTTGTCAGCCTGACCCGCAGTTTCGCGCATCACCTTGCGCCCGACAATATACTGGTAAACTCAGTGGCCCCGGCCGGCATGGCGACAGACCGCGCACGCGAATTGGGCATACTGGATGAACTAAGCCGCGCCAGTCCGCTGGGACGGGGCGGCAAGCCAAGCGAAATGGCGGAATGGGTGCTGATGGCCGGCGGGCCGAAAAACACCTATATGACCGGGGAAAACATCATTGTTTCGGGGGGCTATATTTACGCCTGAGGGATGTTTTGCCAAAGCGTCTTGGGTTTTGGTGATTAAACCAATCTTGCGTGAAAAGTATAACACCTGGATCACAAAATTCGAAAATCCTGTGGCCCTTGGCGGCGCGAAGGGTCGTGCCGCCTCTGACATTTTTTCATGCAAATCGTCCGGGGTTCACCTTTTTTATCAAGACAATCGTCGCTTAGGCAGGCGTGGTTGGGGACAAAACGCAATTCAGCGACTTGAATTCGCACAGAGAGTATTTAATCTATGGGGCAGGACGGAATTGGGTGTGCTTTTTCACGAGTAAATGCATCTTTTTACCGAAGACTGGTTCGGTCGATCTCTGCTATTAGTTGAATTAATTCCGTTGACTGTCGTTTTAGGATATGTGCATCTGGCTTTATCATGAAAATTCTTGCCGTCGACGATGACGACATTATTCTGAACATCCTTACTCAGGCTTTGACAGCCATAGGCGACCACGCGGTTTTCACTTCATTGTCAGGAAGTGAGGCGCTGGCACAGATTTCAGACACGTCTGAAGCCTTTGACTGTTTTCTTCTGGATATTCAGATGCCCGGAATGACCGGTATTGAACTGTGCCGCAAAATTCGGGAAATGCCGCAATACGCTGTTTCGCCCATTCTCATGATCACTGCGATGGCGGACAAGCGGTATATAGATGATGCCTTTGCCGTCGGCGCAACGGATTACATCACAAAACCCTTCAAGATCGACAATCTTGTCGACCGGATTGGCCTTGCCGAAAGAATTAGCAACCACAACCGGGCGGCAATTGCGAACAAGGCTGCACTTCTTCGACCCGGCAATTCCGGGAAATCGCTGCGTCCGCTGGCGTTTGACACGCCTATACATGTTCCCGATCTGGATCGGTTCCTGGACGGGCAAACCTTCATAAACTATGTCGATCAGCTTGCGCAGAACGCCGCCTCGCCAAATTCGTTTGTCGCGATCAAACTGGTGGATGCAAATACCCGATTCCAAAGTCTTGGCGACCGTGATTTTGTTTATCTGATCACCGATGTTGCCGAGGCAATCACCAAAAGCCTGACCGAACATTCGGGATTTGTAACCTATATCGGTTCCGGAAGTTTTGTTTGCGCTCTGGAAACGAAGG
Organism: Alphaproteobacteria bacterium; assembly: GCA_030830465.1. The sequence goes on along the minus strand of JAURMY010000325.1, from coordinate 154 downwards.
ACGAAATTACGCCAGAGGCCTTGGAAACCGCCATTGCCGACGAATATTACAAGCTTGGAATCAAGCAGGAATCCAATTCTCCGGTCGATAATCTGGTCGTTGGCCGATCAATTTTCAGCACCGGATTAACGCGACGGGGCGTGGATATTTCGAT
>JAURMY010000324.1 GCA_030830465.1 Alphaproteobacteria bacterium | reverse complement strand
TGACATCCAGATAGGCGGCGTCGCCACATCCGGCGGGCAGGGGAATGTTGATATTGTGGCCAAGGCCGGCACCTTCGCCGCGCCGCTCGATCCCGCCCGAGTTCAGCGGGAAGTTCCCATCCTCGTGGATCGAGATGGTCAAGACATCGTCGCGGTCATAAAAGATCGCCTCGGTGCCGTTGCCGTGATGCACGTCCCAGTCCAGCACGGCAAAGCGTTTGGCAAGGCCCGCAGCCCTGGCGGCCTCGATCGCGACCGGAATATTGGCCAACAGGCAGAACCCCATCGGATAATCCGGCAAACAGTGATGCCCCGGCGGGCGCGACAAGGCATAGGCGTTCTTCAGGTCCCCCTTCAGCACCTTTTCAACCGCCGCCTTGGTCAGCCCCGCCGACAAAGAGGCGGTTTCAAACCCGCCCGGCAGAAAGGGTGTGCGCAACCCGATCAGGCCGCCGTCCGCGTCAGACATGGCCTTGAACTCTTTCAAGAAAGCCGCCGGATGAATGCGGTTCAGATCCGCATGTGTCGCCATGGGTGCGGTTTGCGCCGCCACTTCGGCCAGCAGGCCTGACACATCCATAAGGTTCTTGAAGCGGCGTTTGGTTTCCGGGTTTTCCGGCAGGCCGCCGCCCGAGGCCAAGGGCTGAACAAACCCGCCCAGCGGCATCGTCAGCGCGAAATTGCCGCCGCCATGCCAAAAGCATTTCTCGTCCCAGAAAAAACCCGTCGCCGCCATGTCTTGCCCCCTTTGCCGGTTCCGCTTAATCCTGTCCGTCCGGTGCCGGCAATGCCAGCATTTTTTGCATGACAAAGACGTTTTTCGCGCCAAGAACAGCGGTATCCGCGACCTCCCAGCCTAGTGGGAAATAAAATCCCGGTCGCTCCGTCAGCAGATAGAGCGTTTCATCGGCCCCAAGGCTGGCATAGGCCTCGACATGCTGTGCAAGGGCGCGGGCAATACCTTGGCGGCGATGGGCGGGGTCCACCACAAGACTGGACAGCCAGGGCGAAAAATGCAGATGACTGTCCAGCGCCTCATGCTCTAACAACCAGACCATACCGACCGGGATGCCGCCGTTGAGGGCGACAAAAACCTGGTCAACCGGGCTGTCCTCGATGCGCTGAAACTCGGCCTTCCAGTCTTCAGGGGCAAATCCGGCGACGGTTCCCCATTCCCGGCCGGCCCAGGCAATGCAGGTTTCAAGCGCCTCGGGAAGCGCGCTAAGCGGCAGTATTTCAATCATATTTTCGCGATCCCCCTCGGCGCGTCCCTATCACAGCCAAGGGTAAAAAGACATTGCGCAATGCAACGCCGGCTTTTCACTGTGGCGCGAATGTCCTAGCTTGTCGTCATGACCAATCAGCCGCCCAGCCCGAAGGAAAAACCGCCGGAAACGACCCTGGTGGTCAAGGTCACGCCCAATGCAAGGCAGGCCCAGATTCAACCCGGCACCGAAGACAGTATAGACTTCAGGATCAGCGTCACCGTTGTGCCCGAGGATGGCAAAGCCAACGCTGCGGTTGTCAAGCTTTTGTCAAAGCATCTGAAGGTGCCGAAATCACGGCTGGTGCTGGTGCGGGGGGCGACAGCGCGGGTCAAGGTGTTCCGCGTTGATCCGGCCTGAGCGTCAAAAATTACGGGATATCAATGGCTTGATCTGGAAGTTTATGCAACGTCTGTAGGCGGGGCAAAGGCATAGCTGCCCTCTGGCAGATCAAGGGCGGCCTGAAGATCGCGCAACTGTGCCAAGGACAGGGTGATCTTCTGAACCAAGCGCTGGCGCGTGTCATACTGCTCCAGCGTCACGCAATCTTCAAAAGCATTGATCGTCACGTCTTCTTGCAACGGCGCCGCACCGTCATCCACAAGGGTGACAACCGTCGCATCAAACTCGTGCTCAATGGTAATCATGGCGGCAGAATAGCGGCGAGCGTACCGCCGCGCAACGCGGCAAATCCGGATGTGCAAAGCCTATGATTTCCGAAAGCCGGGCCTATGGCAAAGCGGCCTATTCTTTGCGCAGCACCTTAGGCCCGGTGCGGGCTCAGGCCGCCGACAGGATGTGGATTTTGCGCTCGGCCACCATCTCGCGGGTCGCCGCGCCATAGGCCTTCATATGGGGCGCGACCGCATGGGCCTGCAACGCCGCCAGACTGGCCCATTTCTCGACCACCACAAACGTATCCGGCCCAAAGGCCGACTGCGCCGGGCCGGCATTGGCGGTATCGATAGTGGCCTCATACGCCAGACACCCATCCTCGGCCAGAACGGCCGGCGTATTGGCGCGAAATGCGTCCAGAATTTCCCCGCGCTTGCCGGGCTTGGCGGTGATGACGGCGATGACATGGACATGGGACATGGGGTTGGCTCCGGTTGGGGTTTCGGGGACGGTAAGGGCGGGACGGGCCAAAGGCAACCGGTTGGTTCCAGAGGGTCCTGATCTGCCCGTGCACCAAAGGGGGCGGCTCGCCTTGAATTTCCCGCAGCGCCGCGCGGCCCCGCCTCCAATCGTCGCCAAGACCAATGACCCGGTTTCACCGGGACCGGCGCTTGCCCCATAAATCGTATTCCCCGGCCTCATCCACGACAACCTCAACCAGATCGCCGGGTTTCAGCCCCTCAAAGCCTTCGTCGATGAACAGGTTGCCGTCAATTTCGGGCGCGTCGGCCTTGGTTCGGCAGGTGGCACCCTCGGCGTCGACCTCGTCCACGATCACCTGAAGCGTCTGGCCGACCTTGGCCGCCAGACGGGCCTCGGAAATCTGCTGCGCCTTTTGCATGAACCGGTTCCACCGGTCCTGCTT
>JAURMY010000323.1 GCA_030830465.1 Alphaproteobacteria bacterium | reverse complement strand
CCCCGCCGCATCAAGCCGCGGTCAGATCGAAGATTGAACCGTTCGGGGAAACAATCAGCTGTTAAAGACGGCCATGAAAATCACCGCACAAATGCTCAGCGCACCGACCCAGATCACGCCTTTGACGAATCCCGCAAAGGTTTTTTCCTGTGTCTCGATGTCCATCGTTCCGTGTTTATGTTCAGCCATGGTCGTTCCTTTACTTTCCTGCCGCCCGTTCTAACAGGATCAGGCGGCAAGGCAACTGCGTCTCTGCGTCCTATGCCGCAGAATCAGAATTGGCGCAACATGGATCAGGTCTTGCGGCTTTTGACGCTTTTGCCTTTTTCCAGGGCCGCCGCCAGTTGAAACCCGATCCGGTTTGGCGCATCGGCATTGCTGTCTTTGGGGGCCGCCCGCAGCAAGACGTTCAATTGGCTGACATGTTGCACCAGTTGGGTTTTCGCCCCGTCCATGTCCTCGCCGTAAAAAGTCAGGATGTCCGGCGCAAAAAAACCGATGCCCTGAATGCGCATCACGCCAACCTCGCCGCCGGCAAAACCCATGCCGATTTCGTGGTCGCTGTCCAGTTGCTCTTCAAAGTTCTGGATATAAAGCACCAGCCGTTCATAGGCCCATTGCGCCGGGGATTTTTCTTCAAACGGCGTGTCTTCCATTCCCGGCGGCAGCGGTTTTTGTTCGGCCGTCAGGGGGGTGTCGCCGTTGACATGGATCGCCTGGGCATCGGGCAACGCCGCCGCTTCGACCGCCTCTGCCGTGGTCTTGATTTCCGTTGTCATCGCCCCCCCTTGCCGGATCATACCGTTTGCCAGATCCAGGCATCGTCCTGTCGCATGGTCCTTGTGACCTGACCCAGATGGTAAAGATGATTGAGATGGGCCATGGATTCAACCAGCGCCAGCCCATACTCGCCCTCGCCAATCGGCCGTTTGAACAGGATCGTAAAGCATTCCGCCGCCGTGCGCGGCGTTTTCAGGTGATCCGCCAGCCGCGTCAGGGCCGAATGGTGATTCTCGATCAGCGCCTGCATCCGTGCGGGCAGGCCGGTAAAGGGCATCTTGTGTCCGGGCAGAACCAGATGTTCGTCATGCGCAAAGGGCGCCAACCTTTCGCAGGCCTCCAGCCATTCCGCCAGCGGGTCCGCCTCGGGCTCGGTCGCATAGACGCCGATATTCGGGCTGATTGACGACAGGATCTGATCGCCTGCCAGAAGCAGCGGTTCTTCGCGGCACCACAGGGTGACATGTTCGGGCGCATGGCCGTTGCCCATCCGCACATCCCATGTCCGCGCGCCAATGGTCAGAACCTCGCCTTCCTGAATGCGCTTGAAGCCCAGCGGCATGGGCGACACGACGTCGGAAAACAGAAATGGCCGCTCGCCCAGCCGTTTTTGGTAAATCGCCGGATCCATCCCGCCCGAACGGTAATGTTTCAGGGTCTCGGCTTTTTGCACGTCGTGTTTGTCCAGCGTCAGCATCCGCGCCATCAGCCAAGAAGTCCGGCTGGTCCAGAGTTCGGCACCCAATTCGGTCTGCATCCAACCGGCAAGCCCGATGTGATCGGGATGATGATGCGTGGCGATCACACGGGTGATCGGCAGTCCGGCCAAGGGCCCGGCCATGATCGCCTGCCAGATCGCCTTGCCGCGCTTTGAGGCAAACCCGGTATCAACCACAGTCCAGCCGTCCCCCTCCCGCAGGGCAAACACATTGACGTGGTCCAGCTTCATCGGCAGCGGCAGGCGCAGCCACAGAATACCCTCGGCCACCTCGATCGCTTCGCCTTCGGCAGGCGGCGCGTCATAGGGAAATCTGATCGGGCTCATACCACCATCCATGCCGGTTATCCTGCCATGTCTTCGATGCTGATCGCATAGAGCCCGCCTGCCCCTTCGCGGGACTGCGCGCAATAGGCATCATATTGGATCATCTGCTGACGAATGAAGAAACGCGCCAGATCGGTGCGCGGCCCCTTGCCGCCCTCGGCCATCGCCGCTTTCAACAGGAAATGCCCGCCCAGCACCAGCGCAAAGGCCCGCAGATAGGGCACGGCCCCGGCGAAACGGTCATTCATATCGGTTTGTTCCAGCATCCAACTGGTGGTGGCGATCATGCCTTTTTCCGCAGAATCCAGCACCGCAGCCAGATCAGGCAGCAGATTTTCCGCCTCAGCCACGGTCTGGCTGACCTCGTGCAACAGCGCCAGCGCCGCCGCTCCGCCATCCATCAGCTTGCGGCCCACAAGGTCCATCGCCTGAATGCCGTTGGTCCCCTCATAGATCGCGGTGATGCGGGCGTCACGCAGGTACTGGGCGGCGCCGGTTTCCTCGATATAGCCCATGCCGCCATGCACCTGCACCCCGATCGAGGCCACTTCGATGCCGGTTTCGGTGCCGAACGCCTTGGCAATCGGCGTCAGGAATGCGGCACGGGCGGCCCATTTTGCATCCTCTGTCGCGGTGGCCATATCGGTGGACAACGCCGTTGAATAAATGATCGCGCGGGCAGCAGCGGTTTGCGCCTTCATCGTCAACAGCATCCGGCGTACATCCGCATGGTCAATGATTGCGCCACTGCCGGCAACCGGCGTTGTGCCCTGCTTGCGTTCCTGCGCAAAGGCCAGCGCATGTTGATAGGCCCCTTCGGCCACGCCCAGCCCCTCGGTCGCCACCCCCAGACGTGCGTTGTTCATCATCGTGAACATGGCTTTCATCCCGGCATGTTCCGCCCCGATCAGCCACCCGGTCGCCCGGTCATATTGCATCACCGCGGTGGGCGAGCCGTGAATGCCCATCTTATGTTCCAGCGACACCACTTTCAGGCTGTTGGCCTTGCCGGGCTCGCCGTGTTCGTCGGGCAGATATTTCGGCACAAGGAACAGGGAAATGCCTTTGGTTCCCGCCACCCCGTCGGGCAATCGTGCCAGAACCAGATGGCATATATTGCTGGCGAAATCATTGTCGCCCCAGCTGATGAAAATTTTCTGCCCGGACACCGCATAGGTCCCGTCGCCGTTCGGCTCGGCCTTGCTGCGCAAAGCGCCCACGTCCGAACCGGCTTGCGGCTCGGTCAGGTTCATCGTGCCGCACCATTCGCCGGAAATCAGCTT
>JAURMY010000322.1 GCA_030830465.1 Alphaproteobacteria bacterium | reverse complement strand
GTTGCCGAGATCGCCGAGGCCTTCCCGACGCGTGTGTTTCCCCGCGCGGTTGGCATCCTTAATCCCGACAGCCGGAAACTGATCGACTATGGCGCGATGGTGTTCAATGCGCTGGGGCCGGATAACGCGCTCAGGCGAAACGGTATGGCAAAGGCCCCTGAAATCGCGCCCTGGATCGCTGAGGCCTGCAAACGGAGGAATTTGAGCGAGACCGGGATCGGGGCCACAATCCACGCCGCCGCAGACGATGGCGAAATTTCCGAGGCCGAGGCCGAAATGTTGGTTCGTTCGCTGCTTTCAGCAGGCGTTGACACCACGGTTACCGGCATAGGCAATGCGCTTTGGTGCCTGGCGAATAACCCGTCGGAATGGGACAAGCTTCGAAAAGACCCGGAAAAACTGTCCTTGCCAGCGTTCGAGGAAACCCTGCGCTATACCTCACCGGTTCAGGCGTTCTGTAGAACGGCCAACCTCGACACCGAAGTTGCCGGCGTTCGCATTGCAGAGGGGACGAAAATTTTGTGCGTTTTGGGCGCGGCCAACCGGGATCCCGCGCGTTGGCAAGATGCGGAGGTTTTCAACATCAACCGCGTTGCGGCAGGTCACCTTGCGCTTGGGGTTGGCGTGCATGTTTGCGTCGGCCAAAATATCGGCCGCGCCGAAGGGCAGGCGGTGCTGCGCGCCTTGGCTAAAAGGGTTGAACGGCTGGAGTTGACCGGCGAACCGGTGTGGAAACCCAACAACGCCATCCATTCGCTGAAAAGCCTGCCGTTGCGCCTCCATCCGGTTTGACGGTCGCAGGCGTTCAAAGTCAAATTCCTGCAATCTGATCAACCGGTTCCGACATTCCTGCGGGTGGTGCAAAGTGATCGCCTGTTAACAATCGCCCGTATTTCGCGCCTGTGTTCATCGCAGCCGCATCCGTTGCGTCTTGGACCGTGACAAAACTTCCACTCTTGAGGAGGCACAAACCCGCCCGTTCCGGTTCATTTGACCGGCCCCAAGATTCAGACGCCCAAAACGCAATCCGCCAGCAGCGGCGAACAGGGGAACACGCCCTTGCGGGGCGGCTGTTGGGGTCATGGAATGGCATTTCGCGCCGCAATCATTTGCAGTTACGCGGTTCCACGGGGCGATGTGACAAGGGGAAACAAAGTGGCAGTCCCTAGGGGAGTCGAACCCCTCTTTTCAGGTTGAAAACCTGACGTCCTAACCGATAGACGAAGGGACCGCGTTCTTTGTGGAGGGCCTTTTAGTCGCTGCTGCCGCCCCGTGCAAGGGGGAAAATCGGCAAAATCAACAATTCCTCAGGCCAATTTGAAGGCATCCTCCAGGCGCAGTTTGGGCTTGTTTCGACCGCCCCAATTGTCGACTTCCAGCCGGCCTGCCACATGAAATAAGGCGCCGGCATGATTTTCCAGCATTGGACCCAATGGGCCGTCAAAGGCCTGAAAGGCAATCGCGTCGATGCGTCCTCCGCCGGCGTCCTGAAAGGTCAGCCGCAAATGGTTTTCCCCGGCGCGTTTTGCGAAGACCACGCTGACCGATGGCAGGGCGAATCTGGGGCCGGGGGCGCCCGCGCCAAAGGGGCCTGCGCTTTCAAGTTGTTGGATCAGTTCGACCGTTGCGGCGCGCACGGACAAGGCCGCTGTCAGGCGCAGGTCCCGGTTTGCCGCCTTGTCTGCACCCTGCTGGGCCAGAAGGTCGCCAAGGCGTTGCATTGCCGGTTTCAACATGGCGCGGGTCAGGCTTAGCCCCGCCGCCATCTTGTGACCGCCGCCTTTGGTGATCAGGCCTTCGCTGGCAAGCCGCGCGATGGCAGCGCCCAGATCGACGCCATTGATCGACCGGGCGGAGCCTTTGCCCTCGTCCCCGTCAAACCCGATCACCACGACGGGCCGGTTGGTGGCCTCTTTCAGGCGGGAGGCGACAATGCCGACGACGCCCGGATGCCAACCCTCGCCGGCGGCCCAGACCAATGGCCCGTCCATCGGGCGGGATTCGGCCTGGGCCATGGCGGCAAGGCTGACCGCCGCCTCGATATCGCGTCTTTCGCTGTTCAATTGGTCCAGTTTCTCGGCCAAAGCGGCGGCTTCATCCTTGTCTGTTGTGCTCAGCAGCCGCGCGCCAAGGTCGGATTTTCCGATGCGCCCGCCGGCATTGACCCGCGGTCCCAGCAAATAGCCCAGATGATAAGGCGAAGGGGCGCTGTCCATCCGCGCGACATCGCTCAGCGCGGTCAACCCGACGCGCTGGCGTTGCGCCATGACCTTCAGGCCCTGCCGCACAAAGGCGCGGTTCAACTCGCGCAGGGGCGCGACATCCGCAACGGTCGCCAGCGCCACAAGGTCGAGCAGCGCCATAAGGTCGGGCCCGGATTTGCCGTCCTCGCGCAGGCTCCGATTCGCATCGACCAGCACCATGAACACCACCCCCGCCGCGCAAAGATAGGCCAGATCACCGCTTTCATCCTGGCGGTTGGGATTGACCACGGCGACCGCGGGCGGCAGGGTTTCAGCGCCAAGGTGATGGTCCAGAACGATCACGTCACAGGCCGCGGCTGCGATGGCGTCATGCGATAACGTGCCGCAATCCACACAGATAATCAGGCTGTGATTTTGCGCCAAAGCGGCCATCGCCTCGGGATTGGGGCCATAGCCCTCGTCGATCCGGTCGGGGATATAGAGCGTGGCCTTGCGCCCGCTTTGCCGCAACCACGTCAGCAACAAGGCCGCCGAGGCCGCGCCATCCACATCATAATC
>JAURMY010000321.1 GCA_030830465.1 Alphaproteobacteria bacterium | reverse complement strand
GCGCAGGGAATGCAAGGGTGCAGTTCAGGATTATGCGCAATCAGGCGGGATTTCGTAGATCGGTGGAAAACCACGCAACCGGCCGCGATAATGGGGGTTTGGCGCCTTTGAACAGGCTCAGGCCCGTTCCGTTAAGTATTGCTGCCAAGGCAGGTCTGAAGCCGATCTTTCAGTCGGCCAGATGCAGGCTGACCCGGCGGTTTTGGCGGCCCTTTTTCTCGATCTTGCCAAGGGTAACCGGGCCGATTTCCGAAGTTCGCGCCACATGGGTTCCGCCGCAGGGTTGCAAATCCACTTGTTCCGCCCCCTGCCCGATCCCGATCAGGCGGACCCGGCCCTGCCCGGTCGGCGGGCGCACTGACATGGTTTTCACCAGATCCGGGTTCGCCTCAAGTTCCGCATCGGTGATCCACTGTTCGCCTGTGCGCAGGTCCCGCGCGATCAGGGCGTTCAGCGTGTCCTCCAGCACCTGCTTGTCCTCGGGCGCTTCGGGCATGTCAAAATCCAGCCGCCCTTTTTCCAGCGAAATCTGACCGCCCGTGACGGGCAGCGGTATGACGACAGACAATAGATGCAGGGCCGTGTGGATACGCATGAACCGGTACCGCTGGGCCCAGTCAAGGCGCTGGCTGACCAAGGCACCGAGCGGTGGTGGTGTGGATCCTTCCGCAGGCACCAGGACGATCGCGCCGGCCTCGCCCTTTTGGGTGGCGCTGACGGTCATTTCCCCCCGGTCATAGGCCAGTGTGCCCGTGTCACCGGGCTGGCCGCCGCCATTGGGATAAAAGATCGACTGATCCAGCACCACGCCGCCCGCCTCTGTCAGGGCCACAACCTTTGCGTCGGCTTCTTGCAGGTAACTGTCTTCGCGAAACAAGGCGCGGGTCATGATTTGCCTGCCTTCGGCTTGGCACCGAACGCCGCCGCGATCTTGTCAATATTCCGAAGATTGATGTCGCGCTGTGCAAAGGGAATTTCGATTCCCGCCGCGGCAAAGCGTTCAAAAATCTGATAGTTCATGTCCGATTTCACCGCCAGCATCCAGTTCACGTCCTTGATGATGACCCGGATCTCAAAGTCCAGCGAATCCGCGCCAAAGCCCATGAAAATCACCGTGGCTTCGGTGCGTTTGTCGACCATTGGATGGGCCTTCGCGATCTCCATCAGGATCTGTTCCACCTGACGCGGATCGCTGCCATAGGCCACCCCGACCGGCACCCGGACGCGACCGTTCATATTGCTGTGGGTCCAGTTGGTGACCACGCCCGAGATGAAATCCGCATTGGGAACCACCACTGTCGCCCGGTCAAAGGTTTCGATTTCCGTCGCGCGCACGGAAATTTTCTGAACATAGCCGGAAAACCCGCCGACTTCGACCCAGTCGCCTTCCTTGATCGGGCGTTCAACCAGAAGGATGATGCCGGACACGAAATTTGAAACAATCGCCTGAAGGCCGAAACCGATCCCGACCGACAGCGCGCCTGCGACCAGCGCAATACTGGACAGATCAAGCCCGGCAGAGGTGATGGCGGCGAGGGCAGACAGGAATATCCCCAGATAACCTGTGCCGGTCAGAACCGCGTTGCGCCCGCCGCTGTCCATCCGCGTGCGCGGCAGAACCGAACTGCGCAACGTGCTTTGCAACAGGCGGGTCACGGTGTAACCGGCGGTAAAGATCGCGGCAAAGTACAGGAAATCAATCACCGAGATGCGGCGGTCGCCCACGTTGAAACCGTCATTCACGACGGTCCAGACCTCAATCAGATCGGCGGTTCTGGCCCCCCAGATCAGCGCAAGCACCGGCAGGGCCAGACAGATCAGAACGAATCCCACGATCACCGGCACCAAGGTCGGCGGGCTGTCTTCAACCGGTTTCGCCTTGCCCTTGCGCTTGCCGCTCTCGATCCGCCCGGCGGCAGCCAAACCTTCGGCGAATTTTGTCAAAAGCCCATAGGCCAGCAGAATGACGCCCAGCAGTCCAAGGGTCTCAATCGCTGGAAAGATCGAGGAATTCGCGGCGGTATAATAGCCGATCGCCGCCAGTACCGGCCCAAGGGCGCCAAGCGCCGTGATCGCTTTTGCGACAAGGGCAATCACCCTTTGTTTCAGCGGATTTTCGGGAATATCTGCCGGATCGGTTGACGCTTTGGGATGCAGCAGCAGGCCCATCCGTACCAACAGGATGCCGCCCAATACCAGCACCGGAAAGGCCAGAACCACGCGCACGCTATCGTCAAGCCGCATCATGTCGGTGATCGTTGACAGCAGGATATCCACGGCCAGAACGATCCCCATCAGGATGGCCAGAACCCGGCCCACCTGAAGTTCGGCATCCGAAAGGTCGAAAAAGCGCGGGGCGTGATCGGCGGAGTCAAACAACGTCCGGCCCAGCCAACTGGCACCAAACAGGCACAGGCCGATCACCGGCAGGCTCGACAGGATCAGGCTGCCGCGATAGCCGACCAGACCGGTGCTTTCCAGACCGCTTTGAAACGCATAAATCCCCAGCATCGGCACCGCGATCTGGATCAGCGACAACAGCAATTGGCGCGAGTCGTTCATCGCGTCCAGCGCGGCGGGCGGCACCAGACCGCTGACCCGCAATATCCACTGGCGCGCCCGCGTCAGCAGCAAAAGCCCGATCACCATCAATGTCATCGACACCGGCAAATTCTGCCGCGCGTCGGTGATGCGTGTGGGGCTGCCAAGGGCGCCGACAATTTCGTTTACAATGGAATCCGTGAAACTCATCGCCGCCTCGATCGCGGGCGGCCACAGTGTGGGGTCAAGCGGCGACGGGCCCAGACTGAAGAACTGGTCGGCCAACCGGTCGCGGATGATCTTGTCAATCTCGCTGATCAG
>JAURMY010000320.1 GCA_030830465.1 Alphaproteobacteria bacterium | reverse complement strand
GGCAGGATCAAGCCATAGGCAAACCGGGCGAAACCATTGGTCACGCAGACGCCCAAAGTCAGGCCAAGCAGGATCATCCAGGAACGGGTGGCGCTATGGCTCATCCAAAACCCTCGTGTTGGGGGAGGTCGTCCAGAATGTCATACCACGGCGCTTTGGAACCTACGAAAATATGTGCCGTGGGTCGCTTTGACGGCACATCGACCAGACTGCCCATCGCCACATGCACGAAGGTCCCGTCGCGGACAACGGAATACAGAAAACCGCCACAGTCCGCACAGCGCACGTCACACCCCGCCTCGTCTCCGAAGATCAAAAGACGGTCAGACCCCTCTGTAATCGACAGGCGTTCAACGCTGATCCCGGCAATCGGCTTGAAGGCCGAACCTGTGGCGCGGCGGCAGTTGGAACAATGGCAGTTGAAGGCGTAAGCAAAGTCATCGTCAACCTGATAGGTCACGGCGCGGCACAAACATTGACCTTTGAGCGTTTTCATCGCCACCGGCCCCGACTGAATTTGCACGTGGATTGCCGTGCCATCAAACCACCCACAGGATCTGATCCAGCGGCTTCTTTCGTTTCGCCACTTCGGGCACGGTCGCGCTTTCGGCCGGGTGCCCGACCGCCAGAATCATCACCGGTTTTTCCCCGGCGGGACGACCCAGGGCCGGGCCCAGAAACTTCATCGGATTGGGCGTGTGCGTCAGGGCCGCCAACCCGGCGTGGTGCAGGGCCGCGATCAGAAAACCGGTCGCGATCCCCACGCTTTCCGGGACGTAATAGTTCTTGAACCTTGTGCCGTCCTCCCATTCTCCCCAGCGCTGCGCGAAAACCACGATCAGCCAGGGGGCGATGTCCAGATGCGGTTTTTCGGCACCTGTGCCGATCGGCTCCAGCGCTTTCAGCCATTCATCGCCGCCGCCGCCTGCATAGAACTGGCGTTCCTCCGCTTCCGCTTCGGCCCGGATGCGCGCCTTCATTTCCGCCGATTTCACCGCGACAAAGGCCCAGGGCTGGTGATTGGCGCCACTGGGGGCTGTGCCCGCCGTGCGCACGCAATCCTCAATCACCGACTGCGCCACCGGACGGTGGGAAAAATCGCGCACGGTATGACGCCTGCGCATCACGTCATAAAACGCCCGCGCGGCTGTGGCCATATCGGCATCGGGCATATCCACCCGGTCCGGCAGCGGGACCGCCTGATAGCTTAACCCTTCACGACTGAACATTTTGCCCCCTCAGTTTGGCCAGAACCGCGCGGGCAACATCCTCGCGCACCGCTTTTTGCGCAACCATCTCTGCGGCCACGGTGTCTATTTCGGCCCCCGCCGCCCCTGCGGAAATCGCAACATTGCGCGCGTGAAGGCCCATATGCCCGCGCTGAATACCCTCGGTTGCCAAGGCCCGCATGGCCGAGAAATTCTGCACCAGCCCAACCGCCGCCATCACCTGGCCCAACCGGTCTGCGGTGCCGGCACCCATGATCTTCAGGCACATCTGCGCCGTGGGGTGGGCCTTGGTTGCGCCGCCGACGATCCCGACAGGCATTGGCAATTCGATAACGCCCGACAAATCGCCCCCGGCGGTTTTGCCCCATTTGGTCAGCGGGCCGTATCCTCCGACGGCGGCAAAGGCATGGGCCCCGGCCTCCAGCGCGCGGGTGTCGTTGCCAGTGGCCAGCCCGACGGCGCTGATCCCATTCATGATGCCCTTGTTATGGGTCGCCGCGCGGTAAGGGTCCGCCGCCGCAAAGGCATAGGCGGACAGAATCCCGTCCACCACCTCGGTCCCGATCACCGAAGCAGGCCAGACCGCCCGTGCCCGCACCAGCCGCCGGTCGGCCAGATTGGACAAAATCCGCAGACCGACCTTGCCACCGGTCCATTGTTCAACTTTCGGGGCCAGCGCCTCGGCCATGGTGTTGACCGCATTGGCCCCCATCGCGTCACGCACATCGACGATCAGATGCAACACGACCATGCCGGCGATGACCCTGACATCCATATCGCGAAACCCGCCGCCCAGCCTGACCAGCACCGGATCGCATGCATCACAGGCCGCACCGATTTCCGGCTTGCGGGCATAAAGCTCGGCCCGCGCGCCCTCGGGGTCGGACAGGCCGGTGACCTGAACCTGTGCGATCATCCGTGGTTCATCCGCCGAAGTCATGATCCCGCCCGCGTCGCGGCAGGCCAAAGCGCCGTTGCAGACCGCCGCGATCACACTGCTTTCCTCGGTCGCCATCGGCACCAGAACGTCCACGCCATCCACCACCATATTTGTGGCGATCCCCAGCGGAACGGACATCACGCCAATCACATTTTCCGATAAATGGTCGGCCAAAGCGCCTTCGGCCGCCGACGCCTCGACAAACCGCGCAACGGCGCTTTCGGGCAGGTCCGTGGCCTTGGCAACCTGTTTCAGGCGACCGGCCCGGTCCATGTTGTGAAACCCCGGCAATCGCGACGACACCATGTGCAACCCTTTCAATTTTCGCGCAACTTCAGGCCGCCCAAGGCCTGTTGTCAAGCAGCCGCACCGGGCCTTGGCGCGAATACAAGCCGCTGGCGAAGAATCGGGCGGTTTGCTATGATCTGGCAACAGAAACAGGGCCAGAGGCACCGATGCAGTCACTTTTGCGGATCATAGCCATTCTGGCTGTGGCGTTCAGCCTGAACGCCTGTTCCAAATTCAAGCGCTATAACGGCCCGGAAGTGACCCGCGTTGTGGTACAGAAATCCGAACGGAATATGTACCTGATGCATAATGACGAGGTACTGAAGGCCTATAAGATTGATCTTGGCTGGTCGCCCGTCGGCCCGAAGCAGTTCCGCGAAGACGGCAAAACCCCGGAAGGCCGCTATTTCATCGACCGCCGCAATCCGAATTCAGAATATCACCTCAGCCTTGGGATCAATTATCCGAACGAACAGGATCTGGCCTATGCCCGCAAGATGGGCAAGAACCCCGGCGGGGACATTTTCATCCATGGCGGCCCGAAGCTGTGGCGCGACCGGAACAAGACCGACTGGACCTGGGGATGTATTTCCGTGACCGACAAGGAAATGGAAGATATCTATGCGATGGTGCAGGACGGCACGCCGGTCGACATTTTCCCTTAAAGTCCGGGCAAATCGCGCAGGTGTTTCAACCGGTGCATCAGATCAGGCGCCCAGGATCAGGGTCCACCAGATCTTGCCGTTGACTTCCTGGAACCAGCTTATGCCCATGAACCGCGCATCGCCATCCATGATGACGGCCCGGGTTTCCTCATTTTCCATCCAGTCGCCCAGCGTTTGCACGTCGTTTTCAAAGGTTTCCGAGATCGCTTCGCCCAGCATCCGGCCCTGATAACCGGCGCGCGCAACCCGGTCGATCGGGGACGACCCGTCGGAACCAAAGTGCCACGGGCGGTTCTGCACCGACATGTCGCGAGAATGGGTCGCGGCGGCGGCGGTCAGTTCGGATGACAGTTCAACCGGCTGCATACCACTTGCCAAACGCAGCGCGTTGATCGAATCAAGCATGCGGAACTGAATCTTTGACGCTTCGCGGTTGGTAATCTTGAACACACCGATTGCGGGCTTGCCGTCCGGGCCCACGCCTTTGCCCCCTTGATCACAGGCGGTCAGGGCAAGCATCGAAACGAACAGGGCAATTATCAGACGTGTCATATTTATCGTACCGTTTTGCATAAAGGTGACGACAGCCCTATCGGGTTCCGTGACCGGTTTCAAACACTAGCGCATCAAACGCACCGGTATAACGCGAGTTTGAATTGTAACTGCGGCTTTCCGGCAATAATCATGTGTTTGGTTACAGATAAAGGAGCCTTCTTATGGCGCATACGGATAAATCCCTTCTCAGCCGGCGTGCATTCGGGCGCAAGTTGATCGCCGGCGTCGGAATCGCCGCAGCGGCCGCGCCCCTGCGTGCCTTCGCGGAAGATGAGATTCTTTTGGAAGAATCAGTCACCACGACAACCACCCACAATATTTCCGCATTCCGCGCAAAATCCTGGGAGCCGTATTTTTCGAATCGAAAAAAGGGCGTGATTCTGGTCGATACCAAATCCCGTGCGCTGCATTTCTGGTCTGAAGACGGAAACACCTATAAACTTTACCCGACCAGCGTACCGGTTTCCGAGGATCTGACCCGCCTTGGCCGCACCAGCGTCGTGCGCAAGGTGGACGGCCCGGATTGGCGGCCGACGCCGAATATGATCAAGCGAAACCCGGAATGGCCCAGTTATGCCCCTCCGGGCGAGGACAATCCGCTTGGAACGCACGCATTGTATCTGTCTTGGCAATATTACCGCATCCACGGCACCAATGACACGCGCAAAATCGGGCGTCAGTCGTCCAACGGCTGCATTGGATTGTACAATGAAAACATCAAGGAACTGTTCGGGCTTGCCACGGTCGGCACTCAGGTGTTGCTAATTTAACGACATTTTGTGAAACCTGTCAGCGCCCCCGTTGGACAAGCATTGCAATTGAACATTTTTGCAGGTTAATTATGGGGACGAGGTACAGTCTTGGGTGCCTGCAGCGGG
>JAURMY010000319.1 GCA_030830465.1 Alphaproteobacteria bacterium | reverse complement strand
GGCTGGCGCTGCAGGATATGGAATTCGTGCAGTTTCACCCGACCGGCATTTACGGCGCCGGTTGTCTGATCACCGAAGGCGCGCGCGGCGAGGGCGGGTATCTGACCAATTCCGAAGGCGAGCGGTTCATGGAACGCTATGCCCCAACCTACAAAGATCTTGCGCCGCGGGATTATGTCAGCCGGTCGATGACCATGGAAATCCGCGAAGGCCGCGGGGTCGGGGCGCAAAAGGACCATATCTATCTGCATCTGGATCACCTGCCCGCCGAGGCATTGCATGAACGCCTGCCGGGGATCTCTGAAAGCGCCAAGATTTTCGCCGGCGTCGATGTGACCAAGGAACCGATCCCGGTGCTGCCGACCGTGCATTACAATATGGGCGGTATCCCGACCAATTACTGGGGCGAGGTTCTGAACCCGACCAAGGACAATCCGAACGCGGTTCTGCCGGGTCTGATGGCGGTGGGCGAGGCCGGTTGCGCCTCGGTTCACGGGGCGAACCGGTTGGGGTCCAACAGCCTGATTGACCTTGTGGTGTTTGGCCGGGCGGCAGCGATCCGCGCCGGTCAGGTTGTCGATGCCAAAGCGTCCAACAAGGCCACCAATATGGCCTCGGTCGATCAGACCATGGCCCGGTTTGACGGGTTGAGGAACGCCAATGGCGGCATTCCGACGGCCGAGTTGCGGCTGGAAATGCAACGCACCATGCAGGAAGACGCTGCCGTGTTCCGCACCGCCAAGTCAATGAAGGACGGCGTAAAAAAGATGGACGCGATCGCCGCCAAGATGGACGACCTGAAAGTGACCGACCGGTCGCTGATCTGGAACAGCGACCTTATGGAAACGCTGGAACTGACCAATCTGATGCCGAACGCCCTGGCCACCATCAACGGGGCCGCCGCGCGCGAGGAAAGCCGTGGCGCCCACGCGCATGAGGATTTCCCGACCCGCGACGACAAGAAATGGCGCGTCCACACCATAGCGCGGGTCGATGGCAAGAAGGTTGACCTGTCCTATCGCCCTGTGGTGACGGAGCCTTTGATCAAACCGGCGGATGGCGGCATTGATCCCAAGATCATTGCACCCAAGGCACGGACGTTCTGATGCGATTGGTCGCCGCCGCTTTGCTGGGAAGTCTGGCCGCCTGTGCAACCGTGGATCGGGTGACCGAGACCACCACGCAAAACGCGGCGAAGGCGGCTGTCCGGCAGGTGGCGCAGGACCGCGCCCCGGGCGTGAATGTCGAACCGCTGACCGATTGCGTGATCGACAATGCCACCAGCGGCGAGATTCTGGCGCTGGCCAGCACGGCGGTCACCGGTGTGACCCAATCCACCGTGTCCACGGTTGCCGAAATAACGGGCCGAAAGCGCACGGTCCTTTGTCTTTCCAAGGCTGGCCTCAGCCAGCTTTCGCTTACCTAGGAGTGAGATCATGGTTGAACTGACCCTCCCGAAAAACAGCCGCATGACCGTGGGCAAAACCTGGCCGAAACCGGCCGGGGCCAAGAATGTGCGGGCCTTCAAGATTTACCGCTATGATCCCGACAGCGGCGGCAATCCCCGCGTCGACACCTATTTTGTCGATATGGACAACTGCGGGCCAATGGTTCTGGACGCGCTGATCAAGATCAAGAACGAGATTGATCCGACGCTGACTTTCCGCCGGTCCTGCCGCGAGGGTATCTGCGGATCCTGTGCGATGAATATCGACGGACAAAACACCCTGGCCTGCATTTTCGGCATGGACGAGATCAAGGGCGAGGTGCGGATCTATCCCCTGCCGCATATGCCGGTGGTCAAGGATCTGATCCCGGACCTCACCCATTTCTATGCCCAGCATGCCAGCATCATGCCCTGGCTGGAAACCAAGACCAACCGGCCCGCTGCCGAGTGGCGCCAGTCGATCGAGGACCGCAAGAAACTGGACGGGCTTTATGAATGCGTTATGTGCGCATCCTGCTCAACCTCGTGCCCAAGCTACTGGTGGAACTCGGACCGCTACCTTGGCCCCGCCGCGCTGTTGCATGCCTATCGCTGGATCATCGACAGCCGGGACGAGGCCACCGGCGAGCGTCTGGATGATCTGGAAGACCCGTTCAAGCTTTACCGCTGCCACACCATCATGAACTGCACCCAGACCTGCCCCAAAGGCCTGAACCCGGCCAAGGCGATTGCCCAAATCAAGAAGATGATGGTCGAGCGGACGATCTGAGCCGCTGGGCATTTGGTGGACAAATGCCCCCAAGCCGCAGGGACTTGCCGGTGAATAACCGGAGGTTTCGCGATGCAGACTGTTTCAGTGATCGGATTGGGGGCGATGGGGACGGCATTGGCGCGCTGTTTGCTGACGGTTGTCCGCCCGCCCGTTGGTCGGTCAACCTAGGGCGTCAGCCGGGATAGGGTAACGGTGTGACCGCCTGAAATCACCGTGATCCCGGTCGGGCTGCCCCCAGCGGGCAGGTAGGTCAGCGACAGGTCAAACCGGCGCTGTCCCGATTGAATGCTGTGATCAGGCCCATCGGTAATGGCATAGGTTCCGCTGCATGCGGTCGCGTCTGCCGACACGACGGGTGGTTCGAAAGTAACGCTGGTTTGGCGACGGCCGTCATACAGCAGGCCGTCAGGCGCGCAGGCCCCGGCAGCGGCGGTAAACATGCGGTAGAAATAACTCAGGCTGTCCATTCTGTCGCCGGTAACCCGGCTGGGGTCGGTATATTCCGTTCGGTCCTTTTCCGGGGTCAGGCTGACGGATTCAGGTCTTCCGTTTTGAAAGGTGACCGCAACATCCCGGTGTTTGAAAATGCGGTCGGTCTTGGCGCTGAAGCGGCGCGGCTCTGGTCTGCCAGAGGGATCAAGGATTCCTTCGGCGGTGCCAAGGTAATGGGATTGCAGCAAAAACCCGAAAAGGCCCTGCGCTTCAGCCGAGACGGTGATGCCATATGAACCGGGTGACGTGGTGGTTTCAACGGACATCAGGCCAAAGCGAAACCCGTCAGCCCGGACTTCATAGCTGGCGGCATGAACCGGGTCTGCGGCCAGGATAAAGGGCAGCAGAAGGCCTGGGATCATTTGGCGCGCAAGAGCAGACATGCAGGCGGCTCAGCAATAGCGTTCAATCCCGACGATCTGGGCGTCGGAATAGCGGTCGCCATGGGCAAATCCCGCCGGCAGCAGGCGGTCGATCTCGGCCCGGTCATCGTCGGTAAAGGCGATTTCACAGGCGCCGGCCCATTCGGCCAGATGTGCCGCGCTGCGGGTGCCGGGAATCGGGATCATGCTGTCATCCTGATCCAGCAGCCAGGCCAAAGCGGCGGCGGCCGTGGTCCAGCCCCGGCTGTGAGCAAAGGCCCGAAAGGCCGCGATCTGCGCCTGATTATAGGCAAAGTTCGGGGCGTTGAACCGGGGCTGCGCCTTGCGGAAGTCTTTTTCGCCAAAGCGCGCGGGGTCGAGGATCACATCTCCCAGCATGCCGCGCGCCAGCGGTGAAAACGGCACAAAGGTCGTGCCCAATTCGCGGCAGGCCTGCACCATGCCCAGTTCCGGATACCGGGTCCAAAGGGAATATTCATTCTGAACCGCGCCGACCGGTGCCACCTTGGCCGCACGGCGCAGCGAAGCGGGCGCGATTTCCGAAAACCCGAACTGGCCGATCAGGCCTTCCTGCTGGAACTTGGCCAGAGTTTCGGTAACCTGCTCGATCTCGATCGACCAATCGCGCCGGTGGATATAGTAAAGCTCGACCCGGTCAACGCCCAGCCGCGTCAAAGACCCTTCCAGCGCTTTGCGCAGCCAGGGTTCGGAATTGTTGTTCTCGCCGCGCTTGCCGCCAATCACGATGCCGCCCTTGGTTGCGATCTTGAAACGATGGCCGGTCTGTTTCTGAAATTCACCGATGACGGTTTCTGAAAGGCCAAGGCCGTAAATCTCTGCCGTGTCCAGAAAATCAATGCCGTGCTGACGGGCGGCTTCCAGACAGGCAAAGCTTTCCTCGCGTTCGGTCGGGCCGTAAAAGCCGGCAAAAGACATACAGCCCAGCGACAGTTGCGACACACGCGGACCGGTGGTGCCGAGATTCAGGTATTTCATGTCTGGTCCTTTGAATTAGGCGAATGCGGCGTGAAGGGCGATTTCAACCATGTCGCCAAAGGACCGCTCGCGATCTTCGGGCGGCAGGGCCTCATGGGTCAGCAGATGATCGGAAATGGTCAGAACCGCCAGCGCCCGGCACCGGTGGCGCGCCGCCAGAATGTATAACTCGGCCGCTTCCATTTCGACGGCCAGAACCCCGTGGCGCGCCAGTTGTTCCGTCAGATCCGGCCGCTCGTCGTAAAACGTGTCAGAGGAATAAATATTCCCGATATGGGTCGGGGTGCCTTTTCCTGCGGCAAAATCCGCCGCGGCCTTTAGCAGGGACCAGTCAGCGCAAGGCGCGAAATTGGCCTCGCGCAGAATGGCGCGGGACGGTGTGCCAATGGTGCTGGAAGTCATCGCCAGAACCACATCGCGAATTTTCACCTGTTCGGCCATACCCCCGGCTGATCCGATTCGGATCAGGGTCTTGGCGCCAAAATCGCGGATCAGTTCGTTCACATAAATCGACAGGCTGGGCATTCCCATGCCGGAGCCGTGAATCGTCACCCGGTTGCCCTTCCAGGTGCCGGTGAACCCCAGCATGCCGCGCACCTGATTGATGCAAACGGGGTTTTCAAGAAAAGTTTCGGCCGCCCATTTGGCCCGGTAAGGGTCGCCGGGCAACAGAACGGTTTCGGCAATATCGCCGGGCTTTGCGCCAATATGGGTGGTCATGCGGGCCTCCAGTCAGTTGCGGCACTATAGGAAAGTTTTGCCGGTTTGAAACCGCAAACACCAGCACAAAGGCGTTAAATTTCAGGCCACATCTTTGTTCTGGAAATACTCTGCGGGGGGTCCGGGGGGCGCAAAGCCCCCCGGCCCGGCCCAACAGGCGCAGCCTGGCGGGAGGGCCCCGCTCATGCCGGTGGCTGACGGCTTTGCCATTCCCGCATCGCATCCCGCATGGTCAGGAAAACCGCCCCTTCCGCCTGCAGCCTTTGGATCAGACGCTCCAGCATCCGCATCCTGTGGCCCCGCCCGATCACGAAAGGGTGGAAGGTATAGGTCAGTATGCCCCAGTCGAGGTTGTCCTTCAGATACATGAAATCCTCGGTGAAATTTTCCAGAACCGCACTGCCGGCTGCAAGGCCCGGCATGATGCCGTTTTTGGTTGCCATGAACTCAAAATACGGGAAATCATCCAAAGACCAGCTGATCGGCATTTCCACCAGGCTTGTCGGTTGGCCCGGTGTCATCACGCTTTCCAACGGAATCTCGGCGGGCATGGGCGCGAAATAACAGTCGTAATCATGTCCCATCAGCGAACTGTCATATTGAAACCCGTGTTTCAGCAGCAACGCCACCGAATGCACTAGCAGCCGGTGTGAAAGCTGGCTCTTGTCTTGGCGCCTGGTCTAGATTGCTACGCTGCATACCTTGTGAAGTCATTTGCGGACTTTTATTGGCGCCGGATAAAGCGGGCATCATTTTTCTCATGATGAACATGATGGCAAAGCCAGCTAGAGCTGCAAT
>JAURMY010000318.1 GCA_030830465.1 Alphaproteobacteria bacterium | reverse complement strand
GGCTGAAGTTATGGATTCCGCCGAACCCGGCGGACTGGGCGGCACCTATGGCGGCAACCCGATCTCGGTTGCCGCGGCCCTGGCCGTTCTGGATGTGATCGCAGAGGAAAAGCTGTGCGACCGCGCCAATATGCTGGGCAACAAGATGATTGAGCGGTTAAAGACATTCCGCCAGTCCAACAGCCTGCGCCCGATCGGGGATATTCGCGGCCTTGGGGCGATGGTGGCCTTTGAACTGGTCAAGGAACGCGGCGGGCATGAACCCGATGCCGACGCGACCAAAGCGGTGACCACGGCGGCGTTGGATGCGGGGCTGATCCTGCTCTCTTGCGGATATTACGGCAACACGATCCGCATATTGGCCCCATTGACGATGGATGAAAAACATCTGGACGAAGGTCTTGATAAGTTGGAAATTGCCCTAAAGAACGAGGCGTAAGACCAAAGGTGATTTTCCTGTTTCCGTTCCCGGTATCACAGCGTAATAAGGCGGGCCCGACGGCCCGGACCCCCAGGCTGGGACGCCTAAAGAACGGAGAAACCCAATCATGACCCCATTCGCCATTGCCGGCGTGCAGATGTATGTTCAGGCCCTTGCCCCCAATACCGAGGGTATGTTGCACCGGCTGGATGTCTTGATGGCGCGGTTTCCCTGGACACAGATGGTGCTGTTCAGCGAGCTTGCGCCCATGGGCCCCTTGCCGCGTTTCGCGCTGCCCTTGGAAAATGACACGGTCGAACAGTTTCGCGCAGCGGCCCTGAAGCACAATGTCTGGCTGATCCCCGGCTCGATGTTTGAGAAAACCGAAGACGGGCGCATTTTCAACACCTCGGTCGTGATCAATCCGAAAGGCGAGATTGTCAGCCGTTATCGCAAGATGTTCCCGTTCCGGCCCTATGAGGCCGAGGTGTCCGCCGGCACCGAGTTTTGCGTGTTTGACGTGCCCGAAGTGGGCCGGTTCGGCCTGTCGATCTGTTATGATATCTGGTTCCCGGAAACCACCCGCCAGCTGACCAGTCAGGGTGTTGAAGTGCTGTTGCATCCGGTTCTGACCGGCACCACCGACCGTGACGCGGAACTGTCTATTGCCCGCGCCACGGCAGCACAGTTTCAGTGTTATGTGATTGATGTCAATGGCTTGGGGGCAGGCGGGGTGGGTAAATCCTGTGTGATCGACCCCTCCGCAACTGTGTTGCACCAGTCCGGCGGTCAGGAAGACATGTTCCCGATCGAGGTGGATCTCAGCATGGTGCGCCGACAGCGCGAAACCGGCATGAAAGGTCTTGGGCAGGTTTTGAAAAGCTTTCGCGACCGCGAGGCCGATTTCCCGGTTTATGACCGCAACAGCGGGGCCGATGCCTATCTGAAAACCCTTGGTCCGCTGGAAATCCCGACCCAGGGGTCGCGCGCCGGCCTGCATGTGGATATGGGGCCCGCAAAACGTCCGGCGACACAGGCCGACAATATCACGGAATTGCATACCCCGCCCTTTGTGGGGAAGACCGTCAGCGGCTGACCGGAAGGCGGCCGTAAGGTCGCTCAGGGTTCAGACGCCTTTATGAAATAAAGGCCGTTATGCAGAACATGAGCGACTATTACTCGGCCATTCAGCTTAGGTCCGACCGTTGGAGCACCCTGCGCGAGTCAACCGATGCCCTTTCCCGCGCGCCGGAAGGCCGCCATGCCAAATCCATGCGGGACAAGATCGAAAAGCTGTTCACCTCACTGGCCCTGATCGAGGCCTATTGGGCCTTTCCCGGTGTTGCGGCCTTTGAACATGTGCGCCGTCAGTTTGAACATGGCAATCTGGCTGACGTGGCCTTCGCGGTGTCGCGGATCACGCGCGCGCTGACAACCGGCGCTTATCGGCGGCGACAAATTCCGCTGGAACGCGACGCGGCGGATGCTGAGGAACAGAATGACGACGCGCTGCTGTCGCTGGAAGCGCGGGCGATGACCAAACCCTATTTCGAGGTGATGATCGTCGATAGCGTGAACGAACATCAGGAACGCTGGCTGAAATCCAACATGACCTCGATGCGCCGGTCCGAAGACCCGTTCATCTATGAGGCAGTGGTGGTGCCCAGCCTGCAGGACGCGCTGATCGGGGTTTTGTTCAACCACAATATTCAAGCCATCGTCGTGCGCCCGGGCCTGACGATGGAATCCAAGGCCGAACTGCCGATCCTGAAACGCTATCTGAACCGCGCCGGGGGGATCGAGGACCTGGAAGCCCTGCGCCCCGAGGATTACGGCCCCGAACTGTGCCGCCTGATCGCCAAGGTGCGGCCCGAGCTTGACGCCTATCTGGTGACGGAACGGTCGGTCGAGGACATTGCCGGCCTTGATCTGGGGATCTGCCGGCGGGTGTTTTACAATCAGGAGGATTTTCAGGAATTGCACCTGAATATCCTGCGTGGCGTGCAGGCGCGGTTCAAAACGCCGTTCTTTTCCGCCCTCAAGGAATATTCGAAACAACCGACCGGCGTGTTTCACGCCTTGCCGATCAGCCGCGGCAAGTCGATTTCGCGCAGCCACTGGATTCAGGATATGGGCGCGTTTTACGGCTCTAACATCTTCATGGCGGAAACTTCGGCGACATCGGGCGGGCTCGACAGCCTGCTGGAACCGCAAGGGCCGATCAAGGAGGCCCAGGAACTGGCGGCCAGGGCCTTTGGCGCGAAACAGACGTTTTTTGCCACCAACGGCACGTCAACCTGCAACAAGGTGGTTGTGCAGGCGCTGGTGCG
>JAURMY010000317.1 GCA_030830465.1 Alphaproteobacteria bacterium | reverse complement strand
ATCCCGCCGCGACGATCACCACAAGTCCGCCGATTTCAATCACCGTCAACACCCCGGCAAACAAAACCGATTCCACGATTCCCTTGGCCGCCAATCCGCCCATCGCCAGCACCACGATCCCCGCCAACACCCATTTCGGCAAGGACACAAGTACCGCCAGATAACCGGCACAGCCCAGACTGATCGCCGCCCCGGCCACGACGGCGGCAAAGACAATGGACAGACCCGTCGCCAGCGACAGCCAACGCGCCCCGAACCCCGCCTGAACATAGGCCGCTTCACCGGCGCTTTCAGGCACGCGCCCGGAAAACTCGGCAAAGCTCAGCGCCGAAAAGGCCATCACCGCGGCCGCAAACAAAAAGGCCGCGGGCGCATAGCCGCCCGCCTTGTCCGCCGCCGCCCCGATCAGCACATAAATCCCGGCCCCGATGGTGATGCCAAGCCCGTAAAGCACCAACAAAGGCAGGCCGATTGCCCGCCGCAATGCTGGCGCGTCTTCTGTCTGTTGCGTCATGCCGCTCCACCCCTGATCTGGTCAAATATACATGAACCACGGGCGCGGCTTGCGCCTTGACCTAAATCAGACTGCCGGCTTGTGGCTTTGAAGATGAAGCCGCCCCGCACAGGGCCAACGAGCGCGCGCGATCCGGCAAAGGCAGAGTCCCACCCTGCCGGACAAGCCGACAGGGTGGCTTCTCATCGGGGCGGTCATCGGCGTCCCCGCCTGTACCGCCCCTGGGTTGTGGCAGCCAAATATTTCTTTTCGGTAAAAATATCCAAAAACCCGGCCAACGAAGGGGAGGAATCGCTGGCGGCGTTCTCCCGCCCGGCAGGGTCACCGCTGACGCGGCGCCCTGCCCGTTGGGCCCGGCACCCGCTGCGCGGGTGAAATGGATATTTTTACCGAAAAGAAGCCGGGCGCGCGGTCAGATCGCTGCCTTGCGGCTTTCGTCGAGGTAAATCTCGCGTAACCGGGTGGCCAGCGGGCCAACTGTGCCGGTGCCAATGGCCGCGCCATCCACTTCCACCACCGGCATCACGAAGGTCGAGGCCGAGGTGATGAAGGCTTCATCCGCATCCTGTGCCTCCGCGATGGTGAAGGGCCGTTCCTCGACCTCCATCTGCGCCTCGCGGGCAAAGCGCAGGACCGCGGCGCGGGTGATGCCGTGCAGGATATCGTTGGACAATTCGCGGGTGATGATCTTGTTGCCCTTGACGATATAGGCGTTGTTCGACGTGCCTTCGGTCACGTTGCCGTCCTCGACAAGCCAGGCATCATCCACGCCCGCCGCCTTGGCCATCATCTTGCCCATGGACGGGTACAAAAGCTGCACTGTCTTGATGTCGCGCCGACCCCAGCGCTGGTCGTCAATCGAGATCACCCTGATACCCTTTTTCGCCGCAGGCGACGCCGCCAGCCCCGGTTTGTTCTGGGTAAACAGCACGATGGTCGACGGTGTCTTCGCCGGATCGGGAAACACGAAATCCCGGTCATCCGGCGCGCCGCGGGTGATCTGAAGATAGATCATCCCCTCATCAATTCCGTTCAGCCGCACCAGTTCGCGGTGTACCGCCAGCAGATCCTCCATGGAAATCGACCTGTCCATGTCGAGCTCGCGCAGGGACCGTTCCAGCCGCGCCGCGTGCCCCGTGAAATCGATCAGCTTGCCGCCCAGAACCGAGGTCACTTCATAGACCCCGTCGGCCATCAGGAAGCCACGGTCAAAGATTGACACCTTGGCCTCAGTTTCAGGCAGGTATTCGCCGTTCAGGTAGACGGTACGGGTCATGGTCAGGCTCCTTTTTGGACGAGGTTTCTTCGACTTTCGTCGCGGTTCTGTCAAGGCGGTGAATCAGGCCCGGACTGCGGCCAAAGCGTTGCTTGCCGCCGTCAGACTGCACCGTGCGCCTGTTTGCAGATATTCCATCGCCTTTAACGAAGCTTCATGCGCCGCAAGCGATGACCCGGCGACGCAATCCTCGATCACCCGCACGAAATAGTCGTGCTGATGCGCATCAACAAACGTGTAATGCACACAGACATCGGTCAGCCCGCCGACCAGCAACAATGTGTCCGCCTTCAACCCCTTCAGCAGGATTTCCAGGTCTGTGCCGAAAAACGCCGAATACCGCCGTTTCGGCACCACATAATCCGTGGGCCTTATCCCCATTTCCCTGATCGCCAGTGCCGTCTTTGGGTTGTCTTCCAGGCAATGCACATCCTCGTCGCCATCCAGTTCGCGCCCGAAATCCACCAGATCAGGCCTGTGAACCTCCTGCACGAACACCACCGGCACATCAGCCGCCCGCGCTGCGTCAATCGCGCCGCGCGCCGCCAGCATCCGGTCGCGATACCCCGGCATATTGTCAATCGACCGGACCGCGCTGTCATCAATGAACGTGCTGGCCTGAATGTCGATCACCAGCAGGACAGCACGGCCCTCGATCAATTGGCGTTGCGGTCTGTTTTCATTCGCCATTTTCTCTTACCCCCAAAGTGCCGGTTTTGCCGGATGCACGCCCGCGGCATCAAAGGCCAGCGGCGGGTCCCAGTCCTCGGCCAACAGCAGCGGCCCGTCCAGATCGGTAAACGCCGCACCCTGCGCGACCAGGACCGCCGGCGCCATCGCCAGGCTTGATCCGACCATGCAGCCGACCATCACCTTGAACCCCTCGGCCAAAGCCGCCTGCCGCAGGGCCAGCGCCTCGGTCAGACCGCCGGTTTTGTCGAGCTTGATGTTCACCACATCATATTTGCCCTTCAACGCCGCCAATGACGCCCGGTCATGGCAGCTTTCATCGGCGCAAACTGGCAAGGGCCGGGCCATTCCGGCCAAGGCCCCGTCCGCCTCGGCGGGCAGGGGCTGTTCCACCAGTTCGACCCCAAGGTCCACCAGAACCGGCGCGAGTGTGGCATATAATTCGGGTGTCCAGCCTTCGTTTGCATCGACAATGATCCGCGCATTCGGCGCACCGGCCCGCACCGCGCGGATCCGGGCGACATCCTCGTCCCCGCCGCCCAGTTTGGTCTTCAGCAAGGGCCGGAACGCGTTTTTCGCCGCCAGCGCCTGCATCATTT
>JAURMY010000316.1 GCA_030830465.1 Alphaproteobacteria bacterium | reverse complement strand
CCTCAGTTCCATCCGCGCCCTGCCCGACATCCTTGACGCCGTCGGCGACAAGATCGAAGTCCATGTCGACAGCGGCATCCGCTCGGGTCAGGATGTGCTGAAAGCCGTCGCCATGGGGGCCAAGGGCACCTATATCGGCCGCGCCTTCCTTTATGGCCTTGGCGCCATGGGGGAACAGGGCGTGACCAAGGCGCTGGAAGTGATCCACAAAGAGCTTGACCTCTCTATGGCTTTTTGCGGCCATCGCGACATCCACAATGTCAATCGTGACATCCTGCTGATGCCCAAGGATTTCCGCGGCAACTGGGAATAAACGACGGCATCTTTGTTCCCCAGAGCGTATTGCGGTTTACCTGAAGCAAATTGCATCACCTAACGCGTTGAAATCTTTGATTTCAGGCAGCGTTTGACGATTCAAGTTTAACGCAATACGCTTTCAATATTCCCGCGCGGAGCGCCCGCCGCGCGCCCTGCGCGGCGGCCCGTCGCAACAGGCGAAGCCGCGCCAGCGGCGCCGTTTGGCGTGAGCACCCCGATCGCCCCGCGCGCCGCCGCAAAGGCGGCAAATCCCTCTTTCCTTTCCCGGTGATTCCCCCTATAGGGACGGCTTCTTGCGGCGCTTTCACCCTTGGAGGATCGCCGCGTTTTGAAACTTAAGGAGAATTCCGATGGCTGGAGTAGTACCAGATCTCAACGCCACGGCTCGCGCGGGGACAGGCAAGGGGGCCGCCCGTCAAGCACGCCGTGATGGACTAGTACCGGGTGTTGTATATGGCGGCGGCAAAGACCCGATGCCGATCAACATCAAATATAACGAGCTTGTCAAAAACCTGAAGGCGGGCCGTTTTCTGGCGACCCTGTTCAACCTGAAAGTCGAAGGCCAGGACGACGTGCGCGTCATCTGCCGCGGCGTTCAGCGCGATGTGGTCAAAGACCTGCCGACCCACGTGGACCTGATGCGTCTGCGCCGCACCTCGCGGATCAGCCTGCACATTCCGGTGGAATTCATCGGCGAAGAGGTCAGCAAAGGCCTCAAGCGCGGCGGCGTTCTGACCGTTGTGCGCCCCGATGTTGAACTGATGGTGACCGCCGGGGACATCCCCGAAAAGCTGGTTGTCGATCTGACCAACCACGATGTCGGCGACGTGATCCACATTTCCGAGATCAACCTGCCCGAAGGCACCACCCCGGTCATTCAGGGCCGCGACTTTGTGATCGCCAACATCTCGGCCCCGTCGAGCTTAAAATCTTCGGGTGACGGTTCCGAGGATCAGGACGGCGCCGAAAGCGACGCCGAGGAAGACGAAGAGTAAGTCGCCTTCTGATTTGGTTCGTGCTAACAACGACGCGCCGGCTTCATCGCCGGCGCGTTTTTATTTGAGGGTACCATGAAGCTTTTCGTCGGACTTGGAAATCCGGGCGCAAAATATGCCGCCAACCGGCACAATATCGGTTTCATGGCTGTGGACCGCATTGCCGCCGATCACGGTTTCGGCCCCTGGAAAGCGAAGTTCAATGGCCGATATGCCGAAGGCCGCCTCGGCAAGGAACGGGTCACGCTGCTAAAGCCGGAAACCTTCATGAATCTGTCCGGTCAATCCGTCGCCGCCGCGATGCAGTTCTATAAGCTCGAAAATGCGGACCTGTTTGTGTTTCATGACGAACTGGATCTTGAACCGGGCAAAATGCGCCTGAAAACCGGCGGCGGCCATGCCGGGCACAACGGCCTGCGTTCGATCCACCAGCATCTTGGCCCGGACTATCAGCGCGTGCGCCTTGGCATCGGGCATCCCGGACACAAAGACCGCGTTGCCGCCTATGTCTTGCATGATTTTGCCAAAGCCGATCAGGATTGGATCGAACCCCTGCTGGAAGGCCTCAGCGACGGTGCCGCCGATCTGGCCGAAGGCGATGCACAGCGCTTTATGAATGCGGTTGCGCGCCGCACGGCCCCGGCGCGGTCGTCGGAAAAGGCCCGGCCTCAGCCCTTGAAATCGCCCCCTGTTCCCGCCCCCCTGAGCGCGCCCGAAGACCATCGCACGCCTTTGCAAAAGCTGATGGACAAGTTCAAATGAGCCTGCCGGGCGTGTTTCGCGCGCAGGCCCGGGCCTGCGACGCTTTGGGTTCGCCCTTTACCGCAAGGCTGCTGCATTCCATCGCTGATATGCTGCATCGCGACGACGCTGTTTTCGCGCGGATCCGGGACTGGCCCTATGATCCGACGGCTGCCGGGGACGCGGTGCCCTTGCGGATCGCGGGCGGGCTGCACGCACTGGTTCTGTCCGGTCAGGATGCGGCGCTGGCCGGGGTCTATCCGCCCAGCACGGATATCCCTGACGACCGTTTTGCCGCCGTGATCTTGGCCGCCATCCAGCGCCATCCAGCGCATTTGATGCACTGGCTTGACAGCGCGCCGCAAACCAATGAGGCCGGGCGCAGCGCCGCTTTGATCGCCGCCGGGCATTTGTTGTCGCAGAAATTCGGCCTGCCCCTGCGCCTTTTGGAACTGGGGGCCAGCGCCGGGTTGAACCTGCATTGGGATCAAATGGCGCTGAAGATCGGGGCGGAAGGCTTTGGCGCGGCAAATGCCGGCCTGACCCTTGAACCGGACTGGACGGGCGATCTGCCGGTGAAATCCCCTTTCAGGGTCACGCAGCGCGCCGGGGTCGATCTGAACCCGCTTGATCCCGATGACGCGAACGACCGGTTGCGGATGCTGTCCTATATCTGGCCGGATCAGGGCGCGCGGTTGGACCGGATGAAAAAGGCGCTGGACCTGGCCCGGCAATTGCCCGCACCGGTCGCAAAAGGCGATGCCGCGGGCTGGATCGAGGACCGCCTGGCTGCGCCCGCTCCGGGGCAAACCACGGTGATCTTCCACACAATCGCCTGGCAGTATTTTCCGCAATCCAGCCAGGAAAAAGCACGGCGGGCGATTGAAACCGCCGGGGCGGCCGCCACACCGCAAGCCCCCGTCGTCTGGCTTTCGATGGAGGCCGACGGACGCGCTGACGGGGCGGCTTTGCGGCTGCGTCAATGGCCCGGCGATCTGCACCAAAGCCTGGGGCGCGCGGATTTTCACGGCCGGTGGGTCAACTGGCAGCCGGACGGATGACGCTTGCGCCAAGGCGCGGCAAAGGCCAATCTCGGACCCGTAACGCAACCGGAGATCGGGCATGAAACCGCTGAAAAACACCCTGATATCAGCCATGGGCAGCCTGTGGATCCTGATGTCGCTGATCGCGACGTTGCAGTTTTCAACGCTGAAACGCCTGATGCGGGTCAATTCCCTGTTCACCGCCCCGCGCATCGTCAGAAATTTCTCAAACATGCGGGAGATGTTCTTTCACAAAGACCTGCCCGCCAAATCGGCGCAGCCGATGGTCCTGCCGCAGGCCCCCGCCCCGCTGCCAGATGCCTATACTTTTCTGGGCAAGACCCAAAGCCTGTCCGACTGGAAAGCCGAGCGTGCCGTCACCGCGATCGTGGTGCTGAAAGATGGCAAGATCAGCTATGAGGAATATCTGCACGGCACCCGGGCCGAAGACTTGCGGATTTCATGGTCCATGGCCAAGAGCCTGTTGTCAGCGACATTCGGCATCGCGGTTGGCGACGGCCTGTTAAACAACCTTGATGATCCCGTGGTCGCCTATGTGCCGGCCTTAAAAGGCTCTGCCTATGACGGTGCCACAGTGCGGCATGTGCTGAACATGGCCTCTGGGGTCGAGTTCAACGAGGATTATCTGGATTATCACTCGGATATCAACCGCATGGGCCGGGTGCTGGCGCTGAACGGGTCGATGGACGATTTTGCCGCCAGCCTGAAAACCTGGGCCTGGCAACCGGGCAGATATCGCCGCTATGTCTCGATTGACACCCATGTTCTGGGCATGGTTCTGCGCAAGATCACCGGCAGCAGCGTCGCGGATTATATGGTTGAAAAACTGTTGAAACCGATGGGAATTGAGGCCGATCCCTATTACCTGACCGATGGTCAGGGCGTGGATTTCGTTTTGGGCGGGCTGAACATGCGTACCCGGGATTACGCGCGGTTCGGTCTGCTGTTTGCCAATAACGGCAAGGTCGGCGGCAAACAGATCGTCCCGGCGGACTGGGTGGCGTTGTCCACCTCTGACACGGCGCCCGAACCGGCGCCGGTGGTCTACAAATATGACGCGATGCTGGGCTATGGATTTCAGTGGTGGTTGCCGCCAGAGCCCATGGAGGGCGAGTTCTTTGCGCTTGGTATTTACGGCCAATATATCTATGTGAACCGACCGCTTGGAACCGTGATCGCGCTGAACGGTGCCGATCTGCATTTCAAGGACAACGAGGGCCGCGAGACGCAACAAAACCTGGCGGTCTTACGCACAATCGCCTTGGCCCAGGCCTGAAAGGAACTGCCGGGGCGCTGTCCTGTCTTTCGCCTTGGGCAAGCAAAAGGGCCAAAGGCGGGTTTTCGCCTTCGGCCCCATAGCCTAACTCAGTCAGCAAGGAAACTGTCAGTCCTTGCGGAAGTATTTCTTTTCGCGCGGCTTGCCGTCCCAGCCCGGTTTGCCTTTGGGCTTG